>JALXDT010000347.1 GCA_027070475.1 Candidatus Aminicenantota bacterium
TTATCACAAAAAAAACTTATTTTCAAGAAAAAAACTTTCAGAAATCAAGAATCTGTTTTTTTTATAATACAATCCCATCAAGCTTCTTTGTCCTCAACCATTTATTGAAAGCAGGAACTTTCTCTTCAAAAAAAGTATCAATATTTTTCATAATGCCATTATATTCCGGCACAAGTTCTTCTCTGTAAACTTTTAAAACAGCTGACGAAGGAGCTCTAAAAGATCTTTGAATAGCTGAATAAAGATTCATTAAATCTTCAAGTATTTTGTTGCCTTCCATCCAGTAATTATTTGAATATCTTGCAATTCCTTTCTTTAAATCCACCGTTTCCCTTAACATTGAATCTATTTTTTGAAAAAGCTGTTTATCTGGATTATCAAAACCGTTTAATATGGTTTTTTTAAGGGATTTTAACTGGTTTTCAATATTATCAAGTTTTCTTAATTTTAAGTTTAATTGAGATATTTGCTCTCTTAATTTAAGAGCTAATTTAATCTGTTTTTGATGGTCGCTTTTACTATATTTTACAGTGGGATCCACCTTAACAATAAAATTCTTTTCAGCAACAATATTATTACCTGTTAATTCTATTTTATATTTACCTGGCAGCACTGAAGGTCCCATAGTGCCACCAAACCAACTTCTTATTACTTTACCTCCCTTTCTTCTCGGTTTTGCAGGATCATACCTTAAATCCCATATGATTTTATTGATTCCCGGTTTTAAATTCACCTTCTCCTTCCTTACCAGATCACCATTTTCATCAAATATTTTCATTGTATACTTTTGTTGAGTTTTTGAATTCAAATAATAATAGAAAATAGCCCCAGCCGGTACATTTTCCCCTGTAAAATCCTTATCTCCCATAAATTCTCTTAAACTATACCTTTTGTAAAGAAGGGCATCTTTCGGAGGAAAAATATAAAGCTTTTTAGTTTTATAAACAGATGAGATTTCTTCTATTGGAGAAATATTATCAAAAATCCATATTCCTCTTCCATGGGTTGCCAAGACCAGATCTTTCTTATAGATTTTCATATCATAGACTGGGACATTGGGGAAATTTGCAAAATTAATTTTTTCCCAGTACTTCCCACCATTCCATGAGACAAAAAGTCCGATTTCCGTGCCAACAAAAAGAATATTTTTATTTGAAGGGTCCTCTTTTATCACATGAACATATGCTCCAAGTGGAAGATTTGAGGATATTTTCTTCCAGCTCTTCCCACTATTTTCTGTTTTAAAAATATAGGGAGAAAAATCATTTTCCATGTGTCTGTCAAAAGAGATATAAACTGTTGATTTGGAGAAATTAGAAGTTTCAATAAAACTTACATAGCTATCTTTTTCTAATCCTTTTATATTATTAGTTACATTCACCCAATTCTTACCTCCGTCAAGAGTATAATGAACAAGGCCATCATCGGAGCCAACCCATAAGATTTTTTCATCAAGGGGAGATTCGGAGAATGCTGTTATCGTACAATAATATTCAGCTGTGGTATTTTCATTGTACAAGGGACCTCCTCCACCCTTTTCTCTCTCCTTGTTATCTGTGGTTAGATCAGGACTTATTCTAATCCAGCTTAATCCGAAATCATCAGATCTAAATAAAACATTACCGGCAAAATAAACTCTGTTTTCATCAAAATGAGATTTGATGATTGGTGAATTCCAGTTGAATCTGTATTTAAGTTTTGAAACAGGGCCTCCATCATTTCTGCGAGGATAGGGGGAAATAAAAAGTTCTTCCGCTGTATTTAAATTCACCCTTGATATACCTCCAGCCTGAAATTCGGAAAGATAAACATTCTTAAGATTCTTATTCGAAACAACATAAAAGCCATCGCCCCCACCTATCTTATACCAGAAATCATTGGGAACCCCCCGGGAGTACTTTGTAGTGGAAGGGCCACACCAGCTTCCATTATCCTGTAATCCTCCGCAGACATAGTAAAAGGGATCTCTTTCATCAATACTTACATGATAAAATTGGGATATTACAAGATTGTTTACAAATTCAAAGGTTTTTCCTCTATCGTATGAAATATCAAGTCCCCCATCATTTCCAACAAGTATGTGATACGGATTTTTCGGGTCTATCCACATTGTGTGAAAATCAACATGAATATTCTTTCCTATTCTTTTAAACGTTTTACCTCCATCTTCAGACAACCATAGTCTTGATGAAACTGCATAAACCCTGTTTTCATCAACAGGGTCAACTCTAAGTTCAGTATAATAAAACCCTCTGTTTACCAATTCAAAATTTTTATTAACAGGTTTAAAGGTTGTGCCTCTATCCTCTGATTTATATAAAACATAGTCTTTTGTTTCAGCTAATACATAAACTATATTCGGATTAGAAGGAGCCACTTTAACACCGACTCTTCCCATAATCTTCGGAAACGGCTTTTCAATCTTTTTCCATGTTTTTCCTCCGTCCACACTTCTGAAAACTCCTCCTTTTTCATCTCCGCTTGTGAATTTCCATAGTTTCCTCTGGAAATACCACATACCAGCATAAAGTATTTTGGGATTGGCAGGGTCCATTTCAAGATCTGATGCTCCGTGATATTCATCAATATAAAGAATCTTTTTCCATGTTTTACCACCATCAGTGGACATAAAAACTCCTCTTTCTTTGCCAGCTCCGAAAACCGGGCCTATAGCCGCGACATAAACAATATCAGGATTTTTAGGATGCACTATTATTCTTGAGATTCTCTCCGTTCCCTTTAATCCGAGATATTTCCATGTTTTACCACCATCAGTGGATTTATAAATTCCATTTCCGAAAGAACTGCTGTTTCTCGGATTATCTTCTCCTGTTCCAACATAAATAATATCAGGGTTTGAAGGAGCAAGTGCAAAATCCCCGATTGATAGAAGTTTTTGTTTATCAAAGATTGGAATCCAGCTTATTCCTCCATTTTCAGTCTTCCACAAACCTCCAGAAGCAGATGCTATATAATATACTTTATAATTTCCTGGAATCCCTTCCACATCTGATAGCCTTCCTCCCATTATAGCAGGCCCAATATTTCTGATTTTAAGATTTTTAAAAAGCTCGGAAAGATGTGTAGCTTTCTTTAGTATTTTGCTTTCTGCCTGAATAGAAAATGTCAATAAAAACAAACTGATTAAGATAATAAGGAAAAGAAGAAGACTTTTTTTCATTTTTACTCCTTTTCTTTATTGATTTTATTAATAGAAATACTAATCCTAATAAATGGTTTTGTCAATCTACCGCACTATCTTTTAGAATTAGTGTTATTTTGGTGAAGGTTTCTTCTTACTTTATCTTTTAATTGAAACCATTTTCATATTTAACGTTGGAAAGAAAGCGCGGGACAAGTTCCCTCTATACACTATCTTTTTTGATTAGCGGTACTTTTGTTAAGAACAACACAACTTTGAGCATTGAGCATTGAACTTATTCTTGAATATTGATAGTTTGTTGTAATTTACTGTTGTTTTAATTTAATTAACAGTAGGGACAATTCATGAATTACCCCTACAAACTACTATCCGATTCACAATTTATAAAAACCAGAAACTAAACACTAAAAACTAATAACCCCCATTCACAATTCCCAATTCACTACTTATCTGACTTTCAATGATAATAAGGAGATTACTGTTAGTATTATAGCAATAATCCAGAGCCTAATAACTGCTTTGGGTTCTGCAATTCCCTTATGGGTCAAAGAGTGATGAAGCGGAGCTCTGTAAACAAGACGCCTACCCACTCTGTTCCCGATCTTTTCCTGTAGAAAGGATGTGAAAATTTCAGCAATAAATACTCCTCCGCTTATTACAAATAAAAATTCCTGTTTTGTTAGAAATAGCATTAAAGCTATTGCTCCACCTATGGCAAGAGAGCCTGTATCTCCCATAAAAACTTCAGCTGGATAACTATTATACCAGAGAAACCCCATTATGGAGCCTATCAAAGCCGCCCCGAAAACAGTAATCTCCCCGCTTCCCTCAATGTATGGGAATAAATAGTGGGAAGCTGCAACAGAATTTCCTATTATATAAGCAAATATAGAATAAACTAGTATGGTTAAACTCGAAACTCCGCTTAAAAGCCCGTCCATTCCATCTGTTATGTTTATTGCATTTATAACAGAAAACATTACAAAGATTATAAAAACAACAAAACCAATCTCTCCGAGATTGAGAATAGGGTTTTTATAAAAAGGAATGTATATCAGAGTCTTTATTTTCTGAGGCACAGGGCAGAGAGGCGATATATAGTATAAAGAAAATGGTATTATATAAAGTAGCATTAATATTGTTTTCCCCCATTGGCTTAATCCTGAAAGGGAAGATTTAAACCTTGATTTTTGAAAATCATCAAGAAAACCTACAAAACCAAAGTATAAAAAGGCTGACAAAAGGATATAAAGAAAAGAATTTGTAAAATCTCCCCACAAAATCAAAGAGAAGAGAGTTGAGCTTATAATTAAGATTCCACCACCTGTGGGAGTTCCCCTTTTTGAGTAGGCATTGATTGAGAGCATCTCACCTGATGTGTCTCTGAACTTTTTCCTGTACAAAAAAAGTATGAATTTGAATCCGAAAATCAATGAGAATATAATGGATGTTCCCATTCCCATTATTGCCCTGAAAGTTATATAGTCCATTAATCTGAAAAAACCGTAGTTAATACCCGAAAGCTTTAAAAGTGCAATTATTAGTTCAATCATTCTTTATATCCTTCTAATATTTTAACAACTTTCATATATTTTTCCCTGACTCTGAATTCGGGTTTGAATTCAGAGGTTGTTATTAACATCTGTTTTATAAAATTCTTAACCTTCGTAAGATCTTCAAACTTCTTATTAATCAAGCCGCATTCTATACTTTCCAGCAGAGCTTCCCTTATTCTTATGTTTCTTGAAGAAAGATACTGTCTGTTAAATCTAAAAAACTCATCTTCACTTAAAAATAATACTCCCGCTCTTATTGCCTCAGCTTTTACTTCAAAACTTTCACTCTTTTTTGATAATTTCTCCAGTATCTTATTTTTTATGTTTTGATCTTCTTCTAAATTTTTATAAAATTTTCGGTAAAGTGAGATAGCTTCCCTTCTAACCTCATAGTAAGAATCATTAAGAGCTTTTTCTATAATCTCTTTGAAAAAGTCAAAGTATTTTTCAGATTTTCCAAAAGCTATAAGGGAGTTTCTTCTTAAAAAGCCTTTGAAGTTTGAAAAGTTTTCATATATCCAGGGGTAAAGATCTTCTCTTCTCAAACTCCCAATTAATTTAATAGCTTTGTTAACAACAAGATAATTATCAGATCTCATATATTCTTCAATCTTGATATTGTACAATTTCACATAAAGGTTATCCTTACCTTTTTCTTGGACTGTTTTATCAAGGTATCTGATCAAACTATCAAAAAGTCTCCTAAACCTGACAAAACGAGGTTCTACAATTTCAATGAGAAAATCAAGAGGTTCATCATTAAAGAGTTTTTTTACGGTATCTGCAATAATTTTATCAGAATTTTCTATTGAAAATTTTCCTATGTTTTGACTAAAAGAGTTCAGCTTTTCACTATTTTTCAATAGAGAATTGACAAGTTTGACAAATTCTTTTTTATCTATATAATCAATACCTGTTTCAAAATCAAGCTTTTCAAAAATAATTTCAGCAGCTTTGCTTTCCACTATATTAATTGCATTTAATTCCTGATGATCTCCTGGAAGCCCTCTTTTTGGCACCAATACAGAGGGTTTCCTTAAAGCTGCAATTTCAGATATCGCACCTGCTCCAGCTCTGCTGATGATCAAATCAGCTGCCTTTTGATAATTGACAATATCATGGATATATTTTGTGCCTTTATAATAAAATCCATCTTTTGTTTTAACCTCAAAGTTTTTATCGTCAAAGTCTTTACCAAGTTCATTTTTAAGAATCTCTTTCGTATCCTTATAAGAATCATATTCCTCACTTTCCGCCAGACCGAGAGAATGGTAAACATACAGTTTACCATTCTTCATCAATTCTTTCATTGAATTAGCTACTACTCTGTTTATACTTCTTGAACCAAGAGAACCTCCGGTTATAAGTATGAAAAACTTTTCCTCGGGAATCCCTAATTTTTTCTTCATCCCGGATTGATTATATTCCTTATAATAATCCTCTCTTAGCGGATAGCCACACAAAACACATCTGTTAGACCAGATAAAGTATGAGGTTTCCCTATAATTAACCAAAACAACATCAGCCATAAGTGAAGCAACTTTGTTTAAAAGCCCCGGAACAAAGTTTTGCTCCTCTATTACGATTTTTAATTTTAAAAATGGCTTTAAAAGAAATCCCGCAAAGACAACGGGAGCTGAAACATACCCTCCAGTGGCAACAATAAGATGAGGTTTGAATTTTAAAATTTTAACACCTGCTTGCAATGTCCCTTTTATTATTTTAATTAAAACTTTGACCTTATTTCCTGAAAATGGAGATGATGTGATAAATTCAAGCTTTATATCCTTTCTCTTTTTCAAGATTTTTTCTTCTGCTCTTCCTCTGATACCAATATATAAAACATCCCCGACAAAATCCTCCTTTTTTAATATATTGTAAATTGAAAGAGATGGATAAACATGACCACCCGTTCCTCCCCCTGTTAAAATCACTCTCTTTTTAGTGGAATATCTCTTTCTCCAGAAACCATATATTATTATTCCATAGACAGCAAATGATACTAAAAAGGTAAAACCTAAGTAAAAGAGCATTGCCAGAAACCCGTGAATTTTATTGGAAAACAATTTAAAGATTAATAGAATCGGGACGAAGAAAAATGAAGCAAAAATAAGCTTGGCGCTTGTTAACAAAAATCTTTTGTACTCAATTTTAACTTTAAATTTTGAAAGGTATACAAGCAATATTAATGATTGAACAAAAATAGCTATTGCTGTTGCAAGGGCAATTCCTCCCTGTTTAAGAGAAGTCCTATAAAGAATGAAATCAAGAACAATATTAATCAATCCTCCCCAGAAAGCAGCATAAAGCGGTAATTTATTATCTTCAAGAGCAGAATATACTCTGTTAAACAAAGCTACAAAGCCACTCGGTAAAATAGAAAGAGTATAATAAAAAAATGCAAGAGAAGTTTCAGAAACAGCAATACTGCCGAAAGCACCTCTTTTGTAAAAAATAATTATTATCTCTTTTGAAAAAAAGAGAAAAAACAGTGTGATGGGGAAAAGAATAATCAGAATCAAATCAATTCCTGTATTTGTCATCTCTGAAAATTTTTTCATATCATTTTTCCCTCTTGTTTCAGAAAGCTCCGGTGCAATGGTTCTTGATAGAGAGAGAGGTATTACTGAGATTGGAAGATTTATTATTCTGAAACTATACCAGAGAGATGAAATTGCTCCGCTTCCTATCAAAGATGCCACTATTCTATCCACAATCTGTGTGCTTTTTGTAATGAGAGATGATATTAATATCTTGGCCCCCTCCCAGAAGGATTTACCGACACGGGCTGATTCCTTTGTTGATTTTGATTCCATAAGATTTCTTCTGATTTTTAAAAGTGCCGGAACCTGATAAATAATGAAAGCTCCTGCACCAAGCAGATAGGCAAAAGCCATAGATTTTATACCAATTTTGGAATGAAATAGTATCATAATAAAAATAATCGTGAGATTCATAAAAGCAGGAGCTGTGCTATAAATCACCTTTTTTCCACTAAAAAGCAATATTGCTCCGAAAAATGTTGATATTGCTATCAAAACCATAAATGGAGCTATTATTTTTGCAAGTTCAATTGTAAGCAAGAAGGTATTATGCTCCATTCCAGGAGCAAGAATTTTAATTATATAAGGAAGAAAAATATAAATAATCACTAAAAGCGAAATTGATACGATAAAGGATATTAGAAAGGTTTTGATTAAAAATTTTCTTGCTTTTTCCTTCTTTCCTTCCTCCACCATTCTTTTAAAAGGAGGAAGAAATGCCCTTTCAAACATCTCTTCTCCCAAAACTCGCCTAAACAAATTTGGAACAGAGAAGGCTATAACAAAAGCATCATAGAGTTTACCACTGCCGAAAAAGGCAGCTGCAAGGACCTCCCTTAAAAAACCCAGAATTCTTGTTATCAATGTACCACCGGCAATTAAAGAAGAGCCTCTTAAAATCCCTTTCAAATTTTTCATCTTTTTCTCTCAAAATCCCCTTTTAACAGGATTATAAAAAAACTTTTTACCACAATTGCAATATTTTTTCAATCTTTTAAAAGTTCTTGAAGCTGCGATTTTATTAATTTCGTAAGCTATATCAAGTCTCATTTTCTAAGATCATTATCTAAAGGAGAAGTTAAAGCTTCTAAATATCAATGGAAAAACAAACAGAGTTTTTCTCAACATCATTCCTTTTATTAATTTCCCAAAGAAAATTGAAAGCTTTTTCTTATATGAATTTCCGTAGAATTAAAAATATATACGGGAGAATCCTCCTGAGAGATAATTAAAGGTAATTCCGTACAACCTAAAATCACTCCTTTTGCTCCTTTCTCCATCATTTTATTAATTATTGATTTTATAGCCTCTTTTGACTCCTTTTTTATTATGTTTTTTGTAAGCTCATTATAAATTATCCCATCAATTTTTCTTCTATCATCCTTATCAGGAATTAAAATCTCAGCTTCTGATTTTTCTCCAAGCTCATCTTTGTAAAAATCCTCTTCCATTGTAAAACGGGTGCCAAAAAGAGCAACCCTATCAATCCTCTTTCTTTTTATCTCTTCCGCAATCGCATCAATTATGCTAATAAAGGGAATTTTTAGATTACCTTTTATTTTCGGTAAAATTTTATGAATTGTATTTGATGCAATTATTAGAAAATCTGCACCAGCTTTTTCAAGATTTAAAGCAGCTGATAGAACTCTTTCCTTAACTCCTTCCCAATCACCTTTACTCTGTAAACTCTCTATTTCATTGAAATTAAGAGAGTATAATATTATATCCACTGTACTAAACCCATTCCCGTATGCTTCCGATAATTCATTGAGACCAATATAATACTCAACCGATGATTGCCAGCTCATACCGCCTATTATTCCGATTGTTTTCATATTTCAGTATTACAAAAACCTGAGAAAAAATCAATATCTTTCTCCAAAATTATTTTAATTTTTCCCATAATCTTCCAATAAAATCATTAAGATGATATTATAGGATACTCCGAGTTGGAAAGGCTAAGGCAATTAAGCTATGCCTTCCAACCGACAGGGTAAAGCTGGAAACAGCTTTGCCTCCCAATCTTGGAAAGGAGGTTTTAATGAAAAAGATTTTTGTAGTTTTATCAAGTCTGGTTTTAGCCATCAGTTTTTCATTCCCCGAGCAAAATTCAATCACAATTTATCATGCGGGTTCCCTATCCTATCCTTTTAAAATCATTGCCAAAAGATTTACTGAAAAGACAAAGATCAAAGTTCTGACAGAATCCGGAGGTTCAAGAGGAATAATCAGAAGAGTAACTGAATTGGGTAAGAGTGCTGATATTGTTGCATCAGCCGACTATAGGCTGATCAAAACAATGATGTTCCCGAAATTTGCGGATTTTTTGTATGAATTTGCAACAAATGAAATTGTTATAACTCTTAGCCCTGAATCAAAGTGGCTTAACAGGATAAACAGTAGTAATTGGTACAAAATTGTTCAAAATAAGAATTTTATAATAGGGCACTCAGATCCTGAACTCGATCCCTGTGGCTACAGATCACTTATGGTTATGCAGCTTGCGGAAAAATATTATGAAGAAAAGGGATTTTATAATAGGATGAGAAAAAAAATCGGGGATAAATGGGTCCGACCTAAATCAGTGGAACTTTTAGCTCTCCTTGAAACGGGTGAAATGGATGCTGCTTTTGAGTACAAATCCGTGGCTTTACAGCACAAACTTCCTTTTATATCTTTACCTGAAAAGATTAATTTAAGTTCCCCGAAGTATGAGAGTTTTTACAAAACAGCCAAGGTTTATTTAACGAAGAAAGACAGCAAAAAGGTTCCCATCTATGGAAAATCCATTGTCTATGGCATAACAATAGTAAAGAATTCCCAGAACAGA
>JALXDT010000348.1 GCA_027070475.1 Candidatus Aminicenantota bacterium
AATATATTCTCATCAATTTATGACAAAAACTTCAATGAATCTCCAAATCTTTTGAATATATTTCTGAACTCTATTGATATAATGGAAGAACAGATAGTTAAAAACACGCTTTCTCTTTATCCTCCTGATATACTTATCACTCCTGACATAAAAGAATTTAATACTTTTGATTTTTTCAGAGCAAAAGAAATCATAGAGAAGGGAGAGGAGATTACAAGAACAGTTGCGGATTTTATAAATTACAAGTTAACTCATTAATAAGTATTTGAAATATATTTTGCTCCAAATTTATTAAAATCTCACAGAGTGTTGCTTTAAACAGAGTATTGTTTTAATTTTTGTTTAAAACCTATATCCTAATAACAAACCTATCTTCACTCCACCTAATTTTATATCCATATCCTCTACTCTGTCCTTTCCGTATATATATCCTATCTTTAAGCCTGTAAATATGTTCTTGTTTATACTATAATTTCCTTCCAATTCACCTCTAAAACCCAATGTATTTGAGCTTACCTCTTCCTCCATTGCCTCCTCTTTGCTCATTATATAACTTATCCCACTCTTTATCTTTATTGATAATTTATTACTATTATAAATCCCGCAAACTATCCCAAAATCAAGATAACTCCTCGCTGTCTTTGTATCAACCTTAAGCTCTCCCACGGTTGTTCCTCGCTTTGAAATATATCCCAATCCACCGTATACACTTATCTTTTCATTTATCACATATCCTATCTCCACATCAGGCATCATCACACTGTTTCCGTATATCTCTTTATAATTACTGTCTGAAGGTAATAATAGATTTACTCCCAATTCTCCGTATATTTTCTCTCCTGCTGTAAGTATTATTGTTGAAACCAAGAATACAATTATTATCAATACTATTCTTTTCATCTTAATTATCCCTCCTTATAATTCAATCTCATTTGAGACTGCAAGTATCGTCCCTGTGCTGTCATATGCTATGAATCTGTATTTATAAGTTTTACCCTTTTCAAGGTATTTATCATAGTATATATATGTACCTCCTGTTATCTCAGATGAGTTTATTGATTTTATATCCTGATATACTCCTCCCTCTGTGCTTTTCTGGATAATAAATTTAGTAGCAGCATTCCCAGGATCTTCAATATTTAAAGTTAGTTTTCCGTAATCCCTTCTTATTATCCATGCTCTTTCTGTCTTTCTCTCTCCTGAAAGTGTAAGTGTTACCATTCTTTTAAATCGCACAACCACTCTATGATTCTCTCTTACATTCTTTATAATATATGGATTGGAGATAGGCCTTAATACTCCGTTATCATGAATACTTTTTATTTCATATCCAACCTCTGGACTTATTTTTATTGTTGCTGTTCCTCCATAGCTTACTCTTTGTGTTGCAGGAGATACACTGCCTCCTCCACCTCCAACCAGAGCTCTTACTGTATAACCTACAATTATATCAGCACTTGATCTATTGTTCCTCAGATTAGTATCCGAGATGTCATAACCGACTATACTTGCAGTGTTTGTAATGGTTCCTCCTTGATTAACTTTAACAGTTATAGTTAATGTAGCAGTTCTTCCATTTGAAAGTGAGCCTATATTCCATCTTCCTGATTGATAATCATAAGTTCCCTGAGAAGGATTTGACGACACATAAACAACTCCAGATGGAAGATTATCAATTGCTATTATATCACCGGCATCATTTGGACCATTGTTTCTTAATTTGAGCATATATGTTATATTATCTCCGATTACAGGATTACTATCACTCACTATTTTTTCAATTGAAAGATCAGAGCTAAAATTAAGTTTTGTTGCAAATGCATCCATGTTTCCCTTATAATTAGTTTGATAAGGGTTTTCAGTAGGAAAATTTGATGAATCTGTATATCCAGTAACATAAGCATATCTATGAGTATCAACAGCTATTCCAAAAGCTTCTTCATCATTACTACCACCTAAATAAGTGGAATATATAAGGGAATTTCCTTCTTGGGATAGTTTTGTCACAAATACATCTTCACCGCCTTGATCAGTTTGATAAGGGTTTTCAGTAGGGAAATTTGATGAATCTGTATATCCAGTAATATAAGCATATCTATGAGTATCAATAGCTATTCCATAAGCTTCTTCATCATTACTGCCACCTAAATAAGTGGAATATATAAGGGAATTTCCTTCTTGAGATAATTTTGTTACAAATACATCACTACCTCCTTGATAGATTTGATAAGGATTTTGAGTGGGAAAATCTGATGAATCTGTATATCCAGTAACATAAGTATATCCTTGAGTATCAACTGCAATATCATAAGCTTCTTCATCACTACTACCCCCTAAATAAGTAGAATATACAAGGGAACTTCCATCCTGGGATAGTTTTGTTACAAATACATCTCTACCTCCTTGATCAGTCTGGTAAGGATTTTTAGTAGGAAAATCTGATGAGTCCGTAAATCCTTCAATATAAGCATAACCTGAACTGTCAACTGCTATCTTAATTCCATAATCAGCATCATCACTCCCTAAATAAGTAGAGTATACAAGGGAACTTCCGTCCTGAGATAATTTTGTTACAAATGCATCATAATTTCCCCTGTAATTACTCTGATATGCGTTTTTAGTTGGAAAATTTGATGAAGAAGTATATCCTGTGACATAAGCATAACCTGAACTATCAACTGCTATCCCAATTAAATAGTCAATATTACTACCACCTAAATAGGTGGAATATACGAGGGTACTTCCATCCTGAGATAGTTTTGTTACAAATCCATCACTAGATCCTCTGTAGTTTCTATTATATGGATTTTCTGTTGGAAAATCAGACGAGGAAGTATGTCCTGCGATATAAGCATGTCCCTGAGTGTCAACTGTTATATTATGACCATAATCAGTATTATCACCGCCTAAATAAGTGGAGTATATGAGGGTACTTCCATCTTGAGAAAATTTAGTTACAAATGCATCAACACTTGTCTGACTACTTTGATAAGGGTTTTCAGTTGGAAAATCTGGTGATATTGTCTCTCCGGTAACATAAGCATAACCGTTATTGTCAACAGCTATTCCAAGACCAATATCAAATTCACTACCACCTAAATAAGTTGAATATACAAGAGATACGGGATCTATTATCAATGAATAATTCTTATTGTATTTTCCAGTTTTTATTCCATATCTATTTTTACCTATTTTATAATATTTTGATTTAATCTCTATCTTTTTTCCATCTATGACTTGATATGAATAAGGTTTTTTATGAATTATCTTTCCGAATCCTGTCTTAATTACAATATTTCCCTCTTTATCAATCTTTATGTTCTTACTTCCTCTATATTCAAACTCAATATCCTCTGGATTTCCACCTCTTTTAACTATCCAATCATACTCTATAAGATTTCCCTTTCCATAAACCTTTAAATCTATGTTCTTATATATTCCTCTGTAAATTATATCTTTTGAGGTTTCAATTCCCGTTATCCACTTACTCTTATCATTTCCTTTAAAATAATTGACCTTATATTCCTCTACCTTTCCTAACTCAACTTTAACACCCTTTTCAGGCCTTATAAAATTCATCTTCAGAACTTCTCTTTTGTTTTTCTTCTTATCCTTGTAAATCTTATCAAATACAAGTCCTTTTTTTGTTACCCACAGCGTATAATCCTTTGTTCTTGAATAAAAAAGAGCTTTCCGATCGAACTGTCCTCTGTTTTTAATAAAATAAAGAGGAATCTTTCCATACATTTTTGAAATACTTACCTTTGTTTTGAGTGAATTTGCTTTAACTGACCCCCTTTCTGATGAAAACAGTATTATTGATGATATAAATAATATAATGGGTAAAAGAAGATAATATTTTCTCAAAGCTTCACCTCCTTTCCTTGTTTTCCTATTAAAAGAATTCCGCATTAAAAAACGTTTGATTAAATTGATACTGGAAAGGAGGATATTTTATTTATCGTATTGATAAATTGATTATTCTCTTTACCAATATCTCTTAATATTTTGATAATAGGAAATTATTATTATTTTGTCAAGAACAAAACAAATAGCAATTAACAATTTTTTTAATGTTATAGTAAAAGACTAACATACTTTTAGCACAAATGAAATATAATTAATATACAACAAATCAGTTAAAAATAAATTCTGATTATTAAAATCTTTTCTCTTTTAAAAATCAAATTCCTCAATTTTTTATTAAAAATCTATTATGTTATAATACTCCATCATTTTATGAGTAACGGAGGTTTTGATGAGTGAAGAAAAAAAGGATGATCTTACTCCTTTAAAATTGGGTAAAACAGTGATTGTCGGCGGTCACCCCCGCAGCGGTACATCTCTTGCATGTCAACTTCTTGAAAGTGCCGGAGTAAAGTTTTTATCAGATATAGGAAAAGATATGTACAACAAAGAGGGTTATTATGAATACTCACTTGAAAAGGAGCTCTCAAAAAGATTAATAGATCAGGCAATGACAGAAGAGAATACGAGAGATTTGAATAAAATTATAAAGCTTCTGAATGAACATGAAGGTTGGAGCGGTTTAAAGGTGGTATTAATACCTGCTATATTTTACTACCGACATGTAGGGAGAAAAAACCTGAAAGCTGTTTTTATTTTCAGAAATCCTGCTGATTCCAAAGCCAGTATGCTAAGAAGAGGAATCTCTCAATTCAAATTAAGCTGGTTTGATAATAATAATGCGATAATTGCAGCTTATGAAAATATCCCGGAGAGTATAGTAATAAGCTATGAAACAGTTATGGAAAAAAAGCCCTGCGTGGAAAGAGCTTTCAGAAAATTGGGATTCAGAATAGATTTAAACAGAATAAAAAGTTTATATAGAACTCAGAAAAATAGTGGTATGATTGTTACAAAAGAGGAGATGGCTGTTTATAAAAAATTAAAAGAACTTGAAAAAAAGAGCTGTAAATAATGGGTAAAAAGCTTGTCATTGTAGAATCTCCTTCAAAATCCAAAACAATAAACAAATATTTGGGCAAAGATTTTACAGTAAAAGCCTCAAAGGGGCACATAAAGGATCTTCCGAAATCAAAAATGGGGATTGATATTGAAAATGATTTTCAGCCTCAGTATCAGGTAATAAAAAACAAAAAAGCGGTAATTGAGGATATAAAGAAAGCAGCAAAAAAAGCTGATGAGATTTTTCTTGCAACAGACCCTGACAGGGAAGGAGAAGCGATCTCATACCACCTTTATCAGGAGCTTTCCAATATAAATGCGAATATAAAAAGAGTTTTAATGAATGAAATAACAAAGAGAGGTATAGAGGAAGCCTTCAAAAACCCCACTGAGATTGATTTAAAAAAGGTTGACTCTCAGATAGCAAGAAGGGTTCTTGACAGATTGGTGGGATACAAGATCTCTCCTCTTCTCTGGAAAAAGGTTAGCGGAGGTCTTTCCGCAGGAAGAGTTCAATCTATCGCATTAAAAATGATATGTGATAGAGAGAAAGAGATCAAAGCCTTTGTTCAAAAAGAGTACTGGACTATAAAGGCGGATCTTTCAAAAAAGAAAGAAAAAGATATTTTTACCGCAAAATTAGAGAAAAAAGGTAATAAAAAACTTGAAATTCCGGATGAAAAGAGTGCAAAAAAAATAGAGGCTGAGGTTATAAATTCTCCTTTTGTAGTTGAAGATATAAAACTAAAAAAGAAAACAAGAAATCCGCTTCCACCTTTCATAACATCCTCCCTTCAACAGGCTGCATATCAGACATATAGATTTTCAGTAAAAAAGACAATGATGATAGCTCAAAAGCTATATGAGGGAGTCTCAATAGGAGATAAGGGGCCAATGGGACTTATAACCTATATGAGAACAGATTCCTGGAGAATTTCACCTGTCGCGAACAATGAATTGAGAGCTTTTATTGAGAAAAATTTCGGAAAAGAGTATCTGGCTCCAAAACCAAGAGTTTACAAAAAAAAGAATAAAGCTCAGGATGCACATGAAGCCATAAGACCTACGGATATAAATCTCACTCCCGATGAAGTTAAACCTTTTCTTTCAAGTGACGAATATAAACTTTATAAATTAATCTGGGAAAGATTTTTACAAACACAGATGGCTTCCGCAAAGATAAATGAGACAGAGGTCTGGATTAAAGCAAAAGACTATCTTTTTAAAGCAACGGGGCAAATAATTGCCTTTGACGGATTTTTAAAAATAGCGGGTCATGGAAAAGATACTATCCTTCCCAAACTTGAAAAGGGTGAAGAACTTGACCTTCATAAACTTGATTTAAAACAAAATTTTACCCAACCTCCGCCAAGATACACAGAGGGAACCCTTGTAAAGGCTCTTGAGGAAAAGAACATCGGAAGACCATCAACCTACAGTCAGATTATTTCCACTCTTCAAAACCGTGTATATGTGACAAAAGAAAAAGGTTTCTTCCATCCGACGGAATTGGGGCTTTTTGTTGAGGAGCTTCTGGAGAAGAACTTTCCCACACTGATGACCTATGATTTTACGGCTAAAATGGAAGAGGAATTGGATAAAATAAGTGAAGGCAAATTAAAATGGAATGATTCAATAAGAGAGTTTTATAAGATTCTTGAAGATGAGTTAAACAAAGCATATCAAAATGTTGAATATGTAAGAAGTTCGGGAATAAAAACAGAAAAAAAATGCCCGAAATGCGGAAGTGATATGGTGCTTAAAAACGGAAGATACGGGCAATACTATAAATGCACGAATGAGGAGTGCGGTTATACGGAATCCTATGTGGGAGCAGTTCAGGAGACAAATGAAAAATGCCCTGTCTGCGGAGCACCTCTTGTGTGGAAAAAGGGGAAATACGGAAGATTTTTAGCCTGTTCCAATTATCCCAAATGTACATACATAAAAAAGAATTCCGAGAAAACAAAGTATGCCTGCCCGAACAAGGACGGGGGGGTTTTAGTCAAAAGAAGATATAAAAAGAGAAGAGGATATTTCTACGGATGCTCGCTTTATCCCAAGTGTAAATTCATAACAAATGATCAACCGGTTGATGAAAAATGCCCAAAATGCGGGTGGGAATACCTTTTAAAATCAAAAAAGGAAACATACTGTCCTGTTTGTGGCTATAAAAAAGAGGAAGGAAAAGAAGAAAAGGATGAAAAATAAAGAGGTAATTATCATAGGAGGAGGTCTGGCAGGTTCGGAAGCAGCATATCAGCTTGCCAAAAGAGGATTTGAGGTCATTCTTTATGAAATGAGACCTAAAACAATGACTCCGGCCCATAAAACAGACAAATTTGCTGAAATAGTTTGTTCCAACTCTCTGGGCTCGGAAGATGAAAATACCTCTGGTGGAGTTTTAAAGAGAGAATTGAGAATGCTTGATTCCCTGCTTTTAAAAAAAGCCGAAGAGAACAAAGTCCCGGCAGGCCATGCCTTAGCTGTGGATAGGCAAAAGTTTTCAGAATCAGTAACAGAGGAGCTTTTAAAGTTTAAAAACATTAAAATAATAAGAGAGGAGATTAAACAAATTCCCGAAGATAAACCTGTTATAATTGCAACGGGTCCCCTTACAACAAGAGCTCTTTCGGTTGAAATAATGAAATTCACCGGAAGGCAAAATCTTTTCTTCTATGATGCCACATCCCCTATAGTTGAAGCATCTTCAATAAACAGAGACATAGTTTTCAAAGCATCAAGGTATGAAAAGGGGGGAGAAGATTATCTGAATGCACCCTTTACTGAGGAGGAGTATAGAAAGTTTTACAATGAGCTTTTAAATGCAAAAAAGGTTCCTTTAAAAGAATTTGAAAAGCATATATTCTATGAAGCATGCCTTCCGATAGAGGAGTTGGCAAATCGGGGAGAGAAAACCCTTGCCTTCGGTCCTTTGAAACCTGTGGGGCTAATAGATCCACGAACAGGGGAAATGCCCTATGCAGTGGTTCAGCTGAGACAGGATGATATTGCAGCGGAACACTATCAATTGGTAGGCTTTCAAACAAGACTCACATGGAGTGAACAGAAGAGAGTTTTCAGAATGATTCCGGGCCTTGAAAATGCGGAATTTGTAAGATACGGGGTTATGCACAGAAACTCCTATGTGAATGCTCCCCTTGTGTTAAATAGACTCTTCCAAACAAAAAAGAGAAAAGATCTTTTCATAGTTGGGCAGCTCTCAGGCCTTGAAGGTTATGTGGAAGCAATTGCCTCAGGTCTTCTTGCGGGAATTATGATGGCAAACTATTTGGAAGGTAAAAATCTTGTCGCTCCTCCGAGAACAACTGCTCTCGGAGCATTGGGTTATTATCTTGAGAATGCAAACTTCAAAAATTTTCAGCCTACAAAATTTGTTTTCGGACTTCTTGAGCCATTAAAAGACAAACCAAAGGATAAAAAGCTCAGAAGAAAGATGCTTTCCGAAAGAGCCAAAAGAGAGTTTGAGCTATATGTAAAATCTGTGTTAAAGCTCTAAAATCTTTTGATTTTTTCATAACATTTTTCCAATTAATAATACAAACACCTCCTTGCTTTTTTACGAAAATTAATCTACGATTAATCATAAAGGAGGCAAAAATGGGAAGGAAAGCTGCCTTTTTTTTATATTCACTTTTCTTGATTTTATTAATATTATTAAGTTTAAACTGCAAAAAACAAAACGATAGCTCCAATGAGAACAATAATGAAGAAGAGAATATCATTAACTTAGTGGACAAGTATGCAAATATCTCAGTAAGAATTGACACGAAACTCTCTGATGAGCAGGTGGAATTCATTAATAAACACTATTCTGATGTTATGACTCCGATTTTAAGCAATACGATGAGAGAAAATATTACAGCTCCGCTTTTGTATCTATATAGGTCAATACAGGGTACATGGGAAAATTTTAATCACTTTGATTGGGACCATATAGATGCAAATGAGAATATGTTCTGTCATCATAATGGAGAGAGAATTAAAACAATATTTGATAGCTGGTTGATGGATGGTTCAGACCTTGTTGATCCAAATTCTGAAGATCGTTTGAACCACTGGATAAATTACTATGCTGAGACTGCATCCTCTCAGGTTAAAGATTATGATTATGACGGCCTTTTCATTGATTCTGCCAGTCATAGATTATCCCCTTCGGTAGTAAACGGAATCATGCCTGACAATTATTCCGATGAAGAATGGAAAAAATCAAGATACAGAGCACTAAAATTTATAAAATCATATCTTCCAGATAAAAAAGTGGTTTTTAATGGACTTCACTCAGACAATGGAGCAAATAAGAGTCTTGATTTTACGGACGGAGGAATGTGGGAGATCTTTGCATATAATACAAGCACAGGTGAATATTATGGTCAGAAAAACTGGGAAAATGTTATGAAATTAGCAAATTATTATTCTGATAAAAAATTAATTTCAATAGTTTCAAAGAAAAAAGGATTAACGGAGGATGTGGAAACAAGGCTTTTCATATATGCCAGCTATTTATTGGTTCATAATAAAAATGTAAGGCTTTATATTTCTGATCTCAATTATAGCACAAAGGAAATACTCTATTATCCTGAATATATGGTTGATATGGGAAATCCTTCTGGAGATTATTATAAATCGGATGGACTATTTCTTAGAAAATTTGAAAATGGATTGGTTATTGTAAATCCCTCTGAAAATTCCACTATAACATATTCCCTTGATAAACAGTATAAAAAAATAGAACCTTCGGGAGGAGGAAAGATAAATTCCTCAGCGGATTGGAATGGAAATGTTTATTATACCCTTGTCAGCGGGGAAATTAAGTTAGAACCTCAAAGAGCTGTAATTCTACTTAATTAGCTCTGAGCTAACTTGTGAATTGTTGGAGCGAAGCGAAGATCCAGCACTTTCTTTCCAACGGTAAATGTGAAAACGCTTCGTCTAAAAAAGGAATGTAAAAAGAAAACTTCACCAGAGAAACGCTAATCTTAAAAAATAGTGCTGGGGTGAATCGTAAATCGTAAATGGGGGCTGTTAGTGTTTAATTTATTGTTGTTAGTTATTTTTTTATTTTACTTTAATTATCCGTAGGATTCTACTCTCTAAAATTTAAAATACTTCTGATGCAATGTTTCGTTTTTTATTTTTT
>JALXDT010000349.1 GCA_027070475.1 Candidatus Aminicenantota bacterium
ATTTAAAAAATTAATTCCAATAATAAAGAGCTCTCCCTATGAAATAGTGGTTGAAGGGCATACTGATAATCTTCCAATAAAAAGTGATAAATATCCATCAAACTGGGAACTTTCAAGTGCCAGAGCTGGCTCTGTTGTTAGATTTTTCATAGAAACAGGGAAATTAAATCCCAAAAGATTCACTGCTGAAGGCTATGCAGACACACGTCCTCTTTTTCCCAATGATACTCCTGAACACAGAAGTAAAAACAGAAGAGTAAATATACAATTTTTAATCCAATGACAAAATGGAAAAAACTAACAAAAATTTTAAATAAAGGAGAAATCCTTTTTAAAGAAGGTGATATTGCAAGAGGAGCTTATGTTGTTAAAACAGGGTTAATCTCTTTAAAAAGGGTTAAAGATGGTAGCTACATCCTTGTAGATGAAGCAAAGAAGGGGGATATAATTGGCGTTCCATCAACTCTAACAAACAGTCCCAGGCTTTACACAGCCTTTGTTGAAGAGGATGATACAAAGGTTGTTGAACTTCCTCCCCAAATTTTAAATGAAATTATACTCAAAGATCCTGAAATCTCATTTTTCCTCCTAAAAAAATATTCAGAAAGGATTTTAGCAGTGGAAAATCTATTTAAAAACATACGCCTTCCCAAAATAGATACTGACAAATTAGAAAAAGAGGAAAAAAGTGAATTGCCTTCCCACATTAGAGCTTATTTAAAAATAATACCGTCAAATAGAAGAGTTCCCATTAAAAAGATTAAAAACACAATAGGTAGAAAAGTCTTATCTATGAACTATACACCTGATATTGATCTCTCAGCGGAGGACAAGGGTAAATATATTTCACGAAAACATGCAGTTATATTCTTTGATCAAAATGAATTTTTTGTTAAAGAAGAGTTAGGGGTTTTAAATGGTACATTCTTAAATGGAGAAAAATTAAGAGAAAACATACCATACAAACTCAAAAATGGGGATATTATTAAATTTTGTAATATAGAAGCTATATTTGAATTAGAAAGATAAAGGAGGCTTGAATGAAAAAAATAAGTATTAAGAAAATTTTATGGGCAACAGACTTTAGCAGAGAGTCCTTAAGTGCACTGGATTATGCTCTGTTTTTTAGAGAAAAATTCAATGCAAAACTAATGGCCATACATGTGATTCCAACTCTTCCCCCACTAATTTATGATGATGCTTTCATTGATTCAAATGAAATGGAATTAAACTTTCTCAAAATTACCAAAGCTGCTGCAAAGAAAATCAAGGCTATAGAAAAAAGAAAAAACATCAAATTTGACAAAATAATAGTAAATGATGGAGCAGCATATGAAAGAATTATTGAATCAGTTAAAGAAAATAATATTGATATGATATTCTTAGGGAAAAAAAGCCATCCACTATGGGAAAAACTTTTAATTGGAAGTACTGCCAATCGATTAATTCATCACTGTACTATTCCAATGTTTTTGTCATCCAGGAAGAAAAGAGTTATGGAATTTTCAGATATTTTGGTACCGGTTGATCTCGAACCTATCATGGAAAAGGAGATTAAATGGGCTGAACATTTGGCAAGAAAATTCGACAGTGTAATTGATGTAATTCATGTTATGGAACTTTATGAATATGAATTTCCTTTTGAAGTTCTTGAAAAATTGGTCCAAAAACTCTCTAAAAGACTGGATAATTCTTTAAAAGATGTCAAAGCAACAGCAAAACATACAATAATTAAAGCAATAAATGCTGCGGATGCAATAGTAGAATACGCGAAAAAGAAAAAAAGCGACCTCATAATAACAGCTACACACTCTCGCTCCGGTCTTTCAAAATTTTTTATGGGAAGTGTTTCAGAAAAGATTGTTTCAAGATCTCAAAGCCCTGTACTTCTCCTTCCCAATCGTGAAGATTGATTAAGGAAGAAGATTATTTACTGAGTATACAAACTCTTTTCCCCAAAGATCTCAAGCTTTTAGAAGAAGTCAAAGTAAAGGTTCAAAACCGTCAGTTTACAAACTTAATAGAAAACAGACTAAAGAAAAGAGAGGTCAACTCCTTCTTAAAAGATGAGCTGAAGGATATAAAAAATGCTCTTGAAAAGAATTCTATAAAATTCATCACTTTGCTTTCTGAAGATTATCCTGAAAATCTCAAAAAAAGCTATGCACCACCGCTTGCTCTATTTTATAAAGGAGATATATCACTTCTCAAGAAGCCCCTTATAAGCATAGTTGGAACAAGAAAACCCACAACCTACGGAATAAAGCAGGCTTTGTACTTCTCAGAAAAATTAGCTAATGCAGGTCTTGTGATTGTAAGCGGAATGGCAAAAGGGATAGATAGCTATGCCCATAAAGGAGCCTTAAAGAAAGGGGAAACCGTGGCTGTTTTGGGGAATAATCTTCTTAAAATTTATCCGGTAAGCAATAAGAAACTTTTCCATGAAATTGTGGAAAAGGGGTGTGCTATTTCTGAATTTGCTCCTGATTATCCGACCCATCCTTCAAATTTTCCCATAAGAAACAGAGTAATTGCAGCACTTTCTCTTTTTACTCTCGTAATTGAAGCAAAGGAAAAAAGTGGTTCTTTAATAACCGCAATGATAGCCAATGAGGAAGGAAGAGAAGTCGGCGCAATCCCTGGCAATATTGATTCCTCAAACTCAAAAGGAACAAACAATTTAATAAAAAATGGAGCAATGCTAATCTCCTCCCCCGAAGATATTTTAGAGCTTCACTATTATCAGGACTTAAAAGACAAAAAAAGAGAAGAAGAAATTGAGCTTTCCGAAAAAGAGATTAAAATATTAGAAATAATTCCTAAGGACAAATTGATAAATATAAATGAAATAATAGAAAAATCCTCACTTAATTTTGGGGAGCTTTTCAATATACTTTTACAACTAAGATTCAAAAATCTCATAATAGAATTTACAGGCAAGAATTACCAAAGGATAAAATAACTTGTTATGATTTTTCCACAATGTTAAAATTGTCCTTAATGGAGGAAAGATGAAGAATAAGGTAAAAATAATTG
>JALXDT010000350.1 GCA_027070475.1 Candidatus Aminicenantota bacterium
AAATATCCCCTTTTCCTTTACCAGTCAACTACATCAGGGATAAGGGAAAGAGCTTCTGCGATTTTAGTATTTATGAGCAATTTATATGTTTATTTACCAAAGTATTTCCCATCATTTATAAAATCTTCCACTGACAATTTTTCCTATTTGCCGAATATTTTATGGATTATTTTTTACTGTATCATAGGTTTTATCTTTTACAGGCTTAAAGATAAAAAATATCTGACAAATTTCTTTTTCTTTGCAGTTATATCCTTTTTTCTCATTGCCCGAGTCTTTTTCCCCTATCCTCAAGCTACTTCTCCTTTGACTTTGAAAGGAGTTAAAGGGATTACTTTTTACAATTTGAGTAGAGATCTCAGAATTTTACACAATGAAAAGGGTTTTTTTATTGTTCATAACAGAGGAGAAAGCTTTCAAATTCTATTCTCATCAGAAAAGCCTTTAAAAAAGCTTAAGATAAAGATCGGTTCCAAAGGAAATCTATTTGACATTGAGCTTTCCTTGGGGGATTATAAAATAAAAAAAGAAAATATTTCCGAAGAAAACATCAATTTAAGCGAATTTCATTATTATAAAAAAAAGAATTCCTATTTTTATATTTTAAAACTAAAATTTAAAGAAAAGAGGGATTTAAGAAAATTTCCATTTATTGTTATTTTTTCTGAAATTTAGTTTTTCTTTTTAAAAAGATTTATTATCTTATACTTCATCAAAGTTAAAAAGAATATTGTATAAACCCATATATCCTTTAACCCCCTTATGCTCTTTAAGGCTTTGATTATCTTTGATTTTGAGATTGTTTTTTTACTTACAGAAGACCACCTGAAAACAAGATCTGCGATCTGCCACCATGATAATTTATCTTTAAAAAGCGGCACATCCCCCTGAGCTGCAGGTAATGTTTCAACTCTTTTCATATCTTCTTCTTTAGACCATGAAAAATCTTTCGGCAATATTCCTTCCTCTTTTGCTATGAATTCAAGAGGGGTTCCCGGATATATGTGAAGTATTGCAACAGAGATATCAGCATTGGGATTTATATCTTTTACTTTTCCGATTATATCTATTGTTTCCTTTGCCTCCTCCCAGGTTTCAGTATGATGGGAAAAAATAAAAAATGGACCGGGTATAAAATCAAGCTCTCTGGACCATTTCAAGAATTGATAGGCTTTTTCTATTTCAAAGTTTTTCTTAACAATATTCCTTCTAACTCGGGATGCACCGGCTTCTATGCCAAAGTATCCAATTTCAAGCCCGGCTCTTTTCATCTTTTCAAGAAGAGGTTTGTCAATAGCATCTATTCTGAATTCATTGGCGAATTTTATATCATATTTTCTTTCTATGATTATATCCATTAATTTATGAAGCCTTTTGGGATTATAGTTTAAAGTGTCATCATAAAACCAGATAAACTCTGCTCCATAGTGTTCAATCAAAAATTCAATCTCTTCAATCACTCTTTCAACAGAGTGTCCTCTTACTCTTCTGCCCCAATTAATCGGAGTCGCACAAAAATAGCAGTTGAAAGGACAACCTCTTGAAGTCATAATATTCTGGGCTTTCCTTTTTCTCCCATCCCTTGTTTCCATATAAAAATTGTATTTTTCCATAGGTATTAAATGTCTTGCAGGAAGAGGAAGGGTATCAAGGTTATCTATTTTAGGCCTCTCTCCCGTGAAGATAATTTCATTTTCTTCATCCCTGAAAATTAATCCTTTTACTTTTTCAGGAGAATCCCCTGTTTCAAGAGCTTTTGCAAGTTCTATGATTGTATTTTCCCCCTCTCCAATGGATACAATATCAACCTCTTTTCTATGTTTTATTGTATCCTCTCTTGCCATGGAAATATGGGGACCACCTAAGAGAGTCATTATTTTCGGATTTGTTTCTTTTGCTATTCTTGCCAGCTTAAAACTTTCAAATCTATTTTCAGTGGTTGTTGTGATACCAACTATATCAGGTTTAAAATCATCTATTTTTTTAGCTATCTCATTCCAGCTGAGTCTTAAAACATCTGCAGGAACAACCTCAACATCATACCCTTCTCTTTCCAAAACCGCTGCTAAAAAAAGTATGCCGAGAGGAGGCATTGAACTTCCCTCTTCCCATCTTTGTGCAACATATCCCTGAGGGGGAACAAATATTTGAAATTTTGGTTTCATTTTATCTCCAAGTGCCTAATTCTATCATATTAAATTTTTTCAAGGAAGTTTTCCCGCACTATCTTTTAGGATTTACTTTTCCATAGCGAAGATTTCTTCTTGCATCACTTTTTGTTGAATCATTTCCTCATCTTTCTGTTGGATAGATGGTGCTGGACAGACCTCTTTTTTCAGAAATAATTTTGTCAAATTGATATAGCTAAACAAAAAAAAATTTTAACTCAATAATATTTCATAAATAAAAACTCATAAATAATTTTATATAAAAAGAAATCCTGTTTGTACTTTTTGAGAAAGTTCAAAATACTTGACAATTGGACTCATTGGTGTATAATTCAACCTTAAAAAAAGGAGAAAATATGGTAATATTTGTTGAAGATATTCCACGGGATGGTTTAGACATCAACGAGATTTTTGATGTTGACCCTAAAGATCTGGTAGAAAAGAGCAGCTTTTTGGATCCTGTCTCAGCTGAGGTTAGGATTATAAGAAGTGGAGACAAAATTGTGGTAAGAGGAAATGTGAAAACAACAATAGAGCTTGAGTGTACAAGATGTTTAGCTCCCTACAGCGAAAAAATAGATTCTTCTTTTGATCTTGTGTTTTTCCCGGAAGAAGTGGTAACTTTTGAAGAAGAGATTGAACTTAAAGAAGAGGATTTAAATACGCTTTATTATAAAGAAGGGATCATTGATATTGATAGAATAATAATAGATCAAATTAATTTATCAATTCCTTTTAAACCTCTTTGTTCAGAGGAATGTAAAGGATTATGCCCTGTATGCGGCAAAAACCTGAATGAAGGTCCATGTGGTTGCGAAGTTAAAAAAAGTGATCCGAGAATAAATCTAATAATAGAAAATATGAGAGGTAAATAAAAATGGCTGTACCAAAGAGAAAAACATCAAAATCAAGAAAAAGAAAAAGAAGAGCTCATCATAGTTTGGAAGTTAAGAGTCTTACTCTTTGTCCTAAATGTGGTAGTCCTATGATGCCACACAGAGCATGCCCTGAATGCGGATATTATAAAGGAAGACAGGTAATACAGGGTAGTCAAGAATAAAATATGAAATCTATCGCTCTTGATGTGATGGGTGGGGACTATGCTCCTTGTGAGGTATTAAAGGGAGCTAAAAGTACCCTTGATGATGAAGATATTAAGCTCTATCTGGTAGGACAGGAAAAAGAGGTAAAAGACTGTCTTGACAAAGTGGGCTTTAAACATTATGATAAAATTGAAATAGTGGATGCTCCCGAAGTTGTCACAATGAAAGATACTATTATAAGTTATTTAAGAGGAAAGAAAAAATCAAGTATTAAAATCGCTTTAGAACTCGTTAAAAATGGTGAGGCTGATGGGATGTTCTCTGCCGGGAACACTGGAGCAGTAATGGTTAATGCAAAGTTTATCCTTGAACCTCTTGAAGGAATAAAGAGGCCGGCGTTAGCTGTAATCTTTCCTACTCAAAAGGGAGAATCCGTGATTCTGGATGTTGGGGCAAATGCAGATTGTAAACCCGAACATCTTTTTCAATTTGCAGTTATGGCAACAATATTTTCAGAGGAGATTCTGGGGAAGAAGAATCCCTCCATAGGCTTAATGTCTATAGGAGAAGAAACTTTAAAAGGGAATAAGTTAACAAAGGAGGCTTTTAAGCTTTTATCGAATTCAAAATTGAATTTTAAGGGGAACATTGAGGGTCATGTTATCCATCAGGGGATAGTTGATATTATAGTAACAGATGGTTTCACTGGAAATGTAGCTCTGAAAGTTGCTGAAGGAATGGCAGAAAATCTTTATGGCCATTTTAAAAATACATTAACAAGAAACATTCTTCACAAACTTGGCTTACTTCTTCTATGGAGTGGCTTAAGGAAGCTAAAGAAAAAATTAGATTATTCCGAATACGGTGGAGCAATTCTTTTAGGGGTAAAAGGGGTTGTTGTAATAGGACATGGTAGGTCAAGAGTTAAAGCTATAAAGAATGGGCTTTTGACAACAAAAAAGATGATAGAAAAAGAGGTTTATCAAAAGATTTCAGAGAGAATAAAGGAGGTAAACATTGGAGGATAGAAAAGTAGCAATTATAACGGGTGCTTCAAGAGGGATTGGTAGGAGTGTAGCATTAACCCTTGCAAAAGAGGGAATGGTTTTAGCACTTGTTGCAAGAAATCAGGAGAGATTGGAAGACCTAAAAAATGAACTTCAAGATTCTAAAATTCACTCTATCTATTCATGTGATGTTTCAAATTTTCATGAGGTTGAGAAAGTTGTAAAGTCTGTTTTTGAAAAATACGGTAGAATAGACTATTTAATAAATAATGCAGGTATAACAAGAGATACACTTCTTTTAAGAATGAGAGAAGAGGATTGGGATAGTGTTATATCAATAAATTTAAAGGGTGTTTTTAATTTTACCAAACATGTAATCCCCTATATGGCAAAACAGAGATCTGGTAAAATAGTAAATATAAGCTCAATCGTAGGACTTATGGGAAATGCAGGACAGAGCAATTATGCTGCTTCAAAAAGCGGGATAATAGGTTTTACAAAATCAATAGCAAAAGAGTATGGAGTCAAAGGAATAACTGTAAATGCCATTGCCCCCGGTTTTGTTGAAACTG
Organism: Candidatus Aminicenantota bacterium; assembly: GCA_027070475.1. Taxonomy (GTDB): domain Bacteria; phylum Acidobacteriota; class Aminicenantia; order JAMOAD01; family JAMOAD01; genus JALXDT01. The sequence continues at coordinate 4,791 of JALXDT010000350.1, forward strand.
ATATGACAGCAAAATTGCCGGAAAGAGTAAAAGAAGAATATATAAAAGCTATACCTTTAAAAAGATTCGGAAAGCCAGATGATATAGCAAAAGTGGTAAAGTTTCTGCTTTCCAGTGATGCAGATTATATAACAGGTGAAACTATAAATGTTTCAGGTGGTCTTTATATCTAAAAAAAATAAGGAGGAAAAGAATGACAAAAGAAGAAATTTTGAAAAAAATCAAAGATTTTATTATGGATGAGTTTAAAATTGAAGAGAGCCAGATTACAGATGATGCTACTTTTCTTGAAGATTTAGGATTTGATTCCCTTGATGTTTCCACTCTATTGCAGGATGTAGAAGATATGTTTGATATTAGAATCCCTGATGAAGATCTTGATAAGATTATGACAGTAGGAGAATTGGTTAACTATATAGCAGAGAAAAAATCTTAATTTTTTCCAAATATCAAAATTTGTTATGTCAAAAGACAAGTTTATTAAATTAAGAAGAGTTGTTGTTACAGGTATGGGAATAGTTTCCCCGGTAGGTATTGGTATTGAAGAACCGTGGAAAAGTATAAAAGAAGGAAAAAGCGGGATAACTAAAATTACAAAAATTGATGTAACCGACTTGGGTTCTCAAGTTGGAGGAGAGGTAAAGAATTTTGATCCTTTGGATTATATGGACAATAGAACAGCAAGAAGAAACGATGAATTTATTCACTATGCAGTTGCTGCTGCAAAGATTGCATGGGAGGATGCAGGTCTTAGTGAATTGAGTGAAGATGAACAGGATAGAACAGGAGTGGCTGTTGGTTCAGGAATAGGTGGTATTGGTTCAATTTCCAGAAACCAGAATATTTTAAATGAAAAAGGATACAGGAAGATCCAGCCATTCTTTATTCCCGGCGCAATCATCAATATGGCTTCCGGTATTCTATCCATGATTTACAAGGCAAAGGGACCTAACCTTTCAACAGTCACTGCTTGTGCAACATCAACACACTCAATTGGAGAAGCTTTTAGGCTAATTCAAACCGGTTATGCTGATATGATGATAACAGGAGGAGCAGAGGCGCCTATTACTGAACTTGGAGTGGGTGGTTTTGATATCATGAGAGCTCTTTCAAGATACAATGAGGAGCCTTCAAAAGCTTCAAGACCTTTTGATGCTAAAAGAGATGGTTTTGTAATAGCCGAGGGGTCAACTATACTCATCTTGGAAGAGTATGAAAGAGCAAAAGAGAGAGGGGCTAAAATTTATGGTGAAATAGTGGGTTTTGGTATGAGTTCTGATGCATATCACCAAACTTCTCCAGCTCCTGATGGCTCAGGTGCTGCAAAATGTATGTCAGAAGCATTAAAAGATGCTAATATTAAACCTACTGAAGTGGATTATATAAATGCCCATGGAACATCAACCGTACTTAATGATAAAACAGAGACAATGGCAATAAAAACTGTTTTTGGTGACTATGCTTATGAAGTTAACATTTCTTCTACAAAGTCTATGACAGGGCATCTTTTAGGCTCTGCTGGTGCTATAGAAGCTGCCTTTTCTCTGTTGGCAATAAGGGATGGTATTATACCCCCTACGATTAATTATGAAAATCCAGATCCAGAATGTGATTTAAACTATACTCCAAATAATAGTGTGAAAAAAGACTTAACATATGTAATGAGTAATTCCTTTGGTTTCGGAGGCACCAACGCGACGCTGGTGTTTAAAAAAATTAGCGAGGAGGAATAAGATGGGAATTTTTTTAGTGGCACCGATTAGTGCTGGTATAGCTCTTATCTTTGCTTTTATATTCTATAAAAATGTGATGAAGGCTGACGAAGGAACTGAAAAAATGAGAGAAATAGCTGATGCTGTGAAAACAGGTGCAAAAGCATATTTGTCTCAGCAGTATAAAGTTGTTGCAATCTTTTTTATCATAACATCAGGATTTCTTGCCTTTTTAGCTTACGGACTTCATGTTCAGTCAGGATGGACTCCTTTTGCATTTTTGACAGGAGGATTTTTCTCAGCTCTTTCAGGTTATATTGGAATGATGACAGCAACAAATTCTTCTGCGAGAACAGCGAACGGAGCAAGAAAATCTTTGAATGATGCCTTGAAAATTGCTTTTAGAGCAGGGGCTGTTATGGGATTAACTGTTGTAGGACTTGGACTTGTAGATATTTCTATCTGGTTTAGTGCTCTTTACTTTGGGGCTCACTACAGTCTAAGAGAGACAACTGTTATTCTTCTCTCATTTGGTATGGGAGCTTCACTACAGGCACTTTTTGCGAGAGTAGGAGGAGGAATTTTTACAAAAGCTGCCGATGTCGGAGCTGACCTTGTCGGAAAGGTTGAAGCCGGAATTCCTGAGGATGATCCGAGAAATCCTGCCACAATTGCTGATAATGTTGGTGATAATGTTGGTGATGTCGCAGGTATGGGTGCTGACCTCTATGAATCATATACAGGTTCAATTCTTTCTTCTGCAGCTCTTGGCGCAGCAGCCTTTATTGCAAATAAAACTTTGGCATTCAATGCGGTTATTCTCCCTATGATTGTTGCAGGATTAGGAATACTTGCTTCTATTATCGGCGTTTATGCTGTAAAGGCCAAAGAGGACGCTTCTCAAAAAAATCTTTTATCTGCTTTAAATAGAGGAATTTACTTAAGCTCAGCTATAATAATAATTGGAGTTTATTTTCTCGTAAAAACACTTCTCCCCGGAAATTTAGGTATAGCAGGCTCTGTTGTCACAGGTTTAATCGTTGGTCTTGTAATAGGTAAATCAACAGAATATTATACATCTTCCGGATACAAACCCACTATTTTTGTTGCGAACCAGACTAAAACAGGAGAAGCAACAACTATTCTTGCAGGAATGTCACAGGCAATGATTTCAACTGCAATTCCTATCCTTGCTGTGGTTACAGGAATTGTTGGTGCCTTTGCATTTGCAGGTGGCTTTTCAACCCCAATCAAAGGCTTATATGGAATTGGTGTTGCAGCAGTTGGAATGCTTTCCACTCTCGGGATAACGCTTGCAACAGATGCTTATGGCCCTGTGGCAGATAATGCAGGAGGGAATGCGGAGATGTCTGAACTTCCTCCGGAAGTGAGAAAAATCACAGATGCACTTGATGCACTTGGTAATACAACAGCTGCCACTGGAAAAGGCTTTGCTATAGGATCAGCTGCTTTAACAGCTCTGGCTCTCCTTGCTGCTTATGTTGAAGAGGTAAGAGCGGGTCTTATCAGAGCAGTTGAGCATGGAAGAAATTTTGCTGATTTTGCTAAAGTAGCTGAGCAAAAGGGTGTTGCACTTGTTCAATTTCTCCATGATTTAACAATCGCTGATTTTATGAAATTTTTCAAAGTTAATCTGATGAATCCCATGGTTATTTCAGGAGTCTTTATTGGGGCAATGATGGCATTTTTCTTCTCAGGCCTAACTATAAAGGCTGTAAGTAAAGCAGCAGGAAAAATGGTTGATGAGGTTAGAAGACAGTTTAGAGAGATTCCAGGAATAATGGAAGGTAAAGCAAAGCCTGATTATCAAGCCTGCGTTGCTATTTCAACCAAAGGTGCTCAAAAATCAATGGTTGCACCTTCTCTTGCAGCTGTAATAGTTCCAATTTTAGTGGGAATAATTTTTGGTGTTGCAGGAGTTATGGGGCTTTTAATCGGAGCTTTAAGCTCTGGTTTTATCCTTGCGATTTTTATGGCAAACGCAGGTGGAAGCTGGGATAATGCCAAAAAGTATATAGAGGAAGGTAATTTAGGTGGTAAAGGTTCTTCTTCCCATAAAGCAGGTGTTGTCGGAGATACAGTGGGAGATCCCTTGAAGGATACAGCAGGACCTTCATTAAATATCCTTATTAAATTAATGAGTATGGTTTCTGTTGTTGTAGCAGGGCTTACAGTAGCATTTCATATCTTTTAATCTTGACAAAAGAAAAAAAAAGAATATATTAATATATTTGAAAAGGGAGCCTTGGCCTCGTAAAGAGGCAGCAAAAGAGCTATAAAAAAGGCTCCCTTTTTTATTTAGAAGGGGGATTTTGTTTGCTAAAAAAGAGAAATTAAACTAAAATATATTCTATTAGAAAATAAAGGAGATTATTATGAAAAGGAGAATATTTTTTGTCTTTCTTATTTTTATTTTTATTTTCCCGCTCTATTCAATCACAAACAAAACCTGTATGTGCAATTGTTTTACGATAATTGCAGGAAAGAATGCTACAGCTGATGGTTCTGTAATCCTTGCTCATAATGAAGATGATGGAGGTGATGCATATTTAAATATAATGAGAGTAAATGCAAAAAATTTCAATGCTCCTCTTTATTCATATTTAAAAAGTGGAGAGAAGATTCAGGTTTCTCCTTCAACTCAGGAATTAATATGGTTTGAGCTACCAGGTTTTAATTTTGCAGATAGTTTTATTAATAAAAGTGGTGTTGTAATTGTCTCAAATGGGTGTATGTCCAAAGAAAAGGCTCAAGGGGAGGGAATTATAGGATATATGTTAAGAAGGCTTGTTATTGAAAGGGCTCATACAGCAAGGGAAGCAGTACTTTTACTTGGAAAATTTGTGGAAGAATATGGTTATAATTCTTCCGGAAGAACTTATTCTATTGCTGATAAAAATGAGGGATGGATGGTGGCAGTTGTTAAGGGAAAACACTGGGTTGCCGAAAAGGTTGATGATGATAAAGTGGCTATAATTCCAAATCACTATAATATACATAAGATAAATCTTAAAAATACAAGAAAATATTTAGGCTCTAAGGATATAATAAAGTTTGCCATAGAAAAAGGTCTTTATAATCCTGAGAAAGATGGAGCCTTTGATTTTGCAAAGGTATATGCGCATAATTTAAAAAACACATACAATACTTACAGGCAATGGAGTGCTTTAAGATTAATTGGTGGAAATAAATTTCAGGTGGAAGACATTTATCCATTTGAGATAAAACCTGCAAGAAAAGTTACTCCCGCTCTTCTTATGAGAGTTCTCAGAGATCATTTTGAGGGCACAAAATATGATCTTTCAAAAAAAGAGACAAGTCCTAACAATCCTTCAACCTATGGAAATAAAAGGCCGATTTGTGTTAAGACAACAAGATATTCTATAGTTGCTCAATTAAGAGATAATTTACCTGAACCCATATCAACTTTAATCTGGGTATCAATTGGCAAACCTGATACATCAATATTCCTCCCCCTTTACTA
>JALXDT010000351.1 GCA_027070475.1 Candidatus Aminicenantota bacterium
AAGTCTCTTGTGACCTTTTTATTAAAATGAAATAAAATAGTGTTATGAATATTATAAACAAAAGAACAAAAGAATTAATAAAAATGGCTCTTGAGGAAGATCATATTGAAAATGATATTACCACAAACTCTCTATTTCCTGAGTATAGAAAAGCAAAGGCTATTGTCATTGCTAAATCTGACGGAATTTTGTGTGGTTTGGATATATTTAAAGAAGTTTTTTTAACAATCGGAAAGGAAATAAATTTTAAAACAGATTTTAAAGATGGAGATGAGTTTAAAAAAGGAGATATAATTATTGAAATGGAGGGAGATGTAAGAATCATTCTAAAGGGAGAGAGAACAGCCCTTGATTTTTTAGGCCATCTTTCTGGTATTGCCACTAAGACTCATTCTCTTGTAAAAAAAACAGGAGGAAGAATTAAGGTTCTGGATACAAGAAAAACTACTCCCGGGTTTAGAGAACTTGAAAAGTATGCTGTTAAAACAGGCGGAGGATACAATCACAGAATGAATCTTGAAGAGATGGCAATGCTAAAAGAAAATCATCTTATTTTTTTCAACTCTATAAAGGATGCTGTTGATAGGATAAGAAAGAGGTCAAAAGATATAAAGATAGAAGTTGAAGTGAAAAATCTTAAAGAGTTTAAAGAGGTTTTGAGCCTTGAAGTTGATAGAATAATGCTTGATAACTTTTCCCTTGAAGATATCAGAGAAGCAGTAAAAATAAATGGAGGAAGGAGAGAACTTGAGATTTCAGGTGGAGTTAATGAAAGTAATATTGAAGAGTACTCCTTGACAGGAGCAGATTATGTTTCCTCTGGCGCATTAACCCACTCCTTTAAAAATTCTGATTTTTCTCTCTTAATAAAAAAATGAAAGATCCTATTTCAACAGATGTGTTAATAATTGGTTCAGGTATTGCTGGGCTCACTGCAGCCTATTTTTTAGGAAAGGAGAATATTGATACAATTGTTATCTCAAAAGAAAAAGAGCTTTCAGAATCAAATACTCTTTATGCTCAAGGTGGTATAGTCACTTTGGGACCCGATGATGACCCGGAACTTTTAAAGAAGGATATTATTAGCGCTGGAGCAGGGATTTCCAACCCTGACGCTGTTGAGATCATTGTGAAAAGAGGTGTTAATTTAGTAAAGTCATTTTTGATAGATGAGCTCAATGTCCCTTTTTCAAAGGATGAAAATGGAGAGCTCCTTTATACTCAGGAGGGGAATCATTCAAGAAGAAGAATCTTGTTCGCAAAGGATGAAACAGGAAAAGCAATTGAAAAAACTCTTGATAAAAATGTCAGAAAGTTAAAAACTGTTAAATTTCTAACAAAAGCCACAGCCATAGATCTTATTACAAAGCATCACCATTCCACCAATCCACTAAGTCTATACAAAGATGCAGAGGTTATGGGTGCTTATGTTCTACTTCAAAAAGAGAAAAAGGTTGTTAGAATTTTTTCTAAAGCTGTTATTTTAGCCAGTGGAGGTCTGGGTAGAATCTTTTTACACACAACAAATCCACCGGTAGCGAGAGGAGATGGTTATGCTATGGCATATAGAGCAGGAGCAAACCTGATCAATATGGAGTATGTCCAATTTCATCCTACCTCATTTTACCACCGAGATGCAGATAGTTTTTTGATTTCAGAAGCAGTAAGGGGAGAGGGAGCAATATTGATAAATAGAAAGGGCGAAGCCTTTATGAAAAATTATTCTAAGCTTAAAGACCTTGCCCCAAGAGATGTTGTCACAAGGGCAATATATGAAGAGATGCTAAAAAACGGAGATCATTATGTGCTTCTTGATCTTTCAAATATAAGAATAGATGTAAAGGATAGATTCCCACATATATATGAGACATGTAAAAGATACGGAGTTGACATAACAAAAGAACCTATTCCTGTTGTCCCAGCCGCACACTACTCCTGTGGAGGAGTAAAAGTTGATACAAGAGGAAGAACAACTTTAAAAAGACTGTATGCAGCGGGAGAGGTCTCCTGTACTGGTCTTCACGGTGCAAACAGACTGGCCTCTACATCCCTTCTTGAGGGATTAAGCTGGGGATACTTTGCAGCTGAAGATATACTGAATTCATCAGAAATCTTAAAAGAGACACCTCCTTTTAATGAAATTCCTCCATGGAAATATCCTGCAAAGCCTGAAAAGATAGACCCTGCTTTAATCGTTCAGGATTGGAATCTTATTCGCTCAACAATGTGGAATTATTCGGGAATAATAAGAACAACAAAAAGATTGAGTAGAGCCAAATCCGATCTTGAATATCTTAAACATAGAATTGAGAAATTTTACAAAAGCGCTGAAGTAGTTGATTCAATTATCGGTTTAAGAAATAGTGTTCAAACAGCCCTGCTTGTCATTTATTCAGCATACTTTAATAAAAAAAGCAGAGGAGCTCACTATATAATTGACAATGGTGAGTAAGGAGGTCCTTCAATGTCCTCTGAAAAACTTTTTAAATTCGGGAAAGAAGTTTACACTGAAAAAGATTTAACTTTTTCAGAAAATCTTTACAATAGAATAAAATCCTTAAACTTAGGAGAAGAGTCTGCTACAATCGGCTTCCTTTCAAGAGTTAATATTGCAGATGAAAGCAACAAAGAAAAAATCATAGAAAATTTTGGAAAAGAAATTTATGAAGGGATAGAACTATTACAGAGACTCAGTAAAGTCAATATTCCTGAAAGAGAGAGAAGAATAAAGCAGTTAAGGGAATTTTTTGTTGAGCTGAGTAGTGATATAAGAATTATTATAATAAAATTAGCAGAAAGACTTGAGGCTCTTATAGAAGCTGAAAGATTAAATTCCCCGGATTTAAAGAAATTGTCCGAGGAGAGTCTTTACCTTTATTCAACCATTGCACACAGACTTGGAATCAGTAAGCTTTACACTGAAATGGAAGATATAGCATTTAAACACCTCTACCCTGCGGAATTTAAAAAGATTGAGAATTTTTTAGGAGAAAAGAAGAAGGTTTATGAAGAAAAGTTAAAAAACATGATTTTGGTTATAAAAAATCTTCTTGAAAAACACAAAATAAAAGCAAGAACTCAGTATAGGGTTAAAAGACCTTACAGTATTTACAGAAAGATGCAGAACAAGAGAGTGGATTTTGATGAGATTTTTGACCTTTTAGCAATTAGAATTATTACAGATGAAATTAATAGCTGCTATACAATTTTAGGTTTGGTACACAGCAATTGGACTCCGATAAATGGAAGATTCAGAGATTGGATATCCAATCCAAAACCAAATGGTTACCGCTCCATTCAGACAACCATTGTATCAAGAACAGGAGATAAATATGAAATTCAGATAAGAACAGAAGAGATGCATAAAGAAGCAGAGTTCGGAGCTGCAGCTCACTGGAGCTATAAGGAAGGAGTAAAATCAAACACAAGCTGGGTCTTAAGATTAAAAGAATTTTTAGAAAATGATGAAATCTTTGAAAATCCAATTGAAGCACTGGAACATATTCAGAGTGAATTAAAAAAAGATTATATAAGCGTTATAACACCCAAAGGAGAGGTTATCTCTTTGCCTGAAGGTTCCACCCCTCTTGACTTTGCCTATTCTGTTCACACAGAGGTAGGACACCATACAACAGGGGCAAGAATTAACCAGAAGTTTGTTTCTCTGAAGACCGAGCTAAAATCAGGTGATGTTGTTGAAATAATTACTCAAAAGAATGCAAAGCCTTCCAGAAATTGGCTAAACTTTGTTAAGACATCGAAAGCAAAGTCTAAGATAAGAGAATGGTTCAGAAAGAATGAAAGGGAAACATTTATTAAAGAGGGAAAGAGAATTTTTGAATCTCAGATAAAAAAACATCAAAAAAAGTATAGCGGTTTTGATAAAGAGCAGGAATTTAAAGATAATCTTTTAAAATACGGGTTTAAAAATCAGGAATCCTTTTACTTTGCCATAGGGACTAAATCAATTAAAGCAAGCTTACCCCTTTTGAAAAAACTCTTCCCTTTAAAGCAGAAAAAGAAAGAAACAGATTTAAAAGGGAAAAGAATTAAAGAAAGAATATTCTCTCCCGGGATAATAATAGATGGTGAAAAAAATATAGATTTTAAAATTGCAAAGTGCTGCAAACCTATCAAAGGAGAGCCAATAATAGCATATATCACAAAGAGCTCAGGAATAAAGATTCATTCAATTAACTGTCCTTACATCAAAAACAGCTCCATCGATAAATCAAGATTAAAAAAGGCTGAGTGGGTTCAGGATAATTCACTTCAACTTATAAAAGTAAAAATATTAACTGATAATATCGAAGAGACAGTTTCCTCTCTTGCAGAAATTTGCAAGTCACTTGATATAATAGTCAACTCAATAAAAAGGAGCTCTGAAAAAGAGGTTGGGATAATAGAAGCAGAGATTTTAATTAAAGCAATGAAAAATTATCTTAATTTAAAGAATCATCTGCAGAAAAAAGGAAGCATAATTAGTATAAGTTTGTTAAGATAGGGAAAACAACTTGCCACAGATCATAATAAAAGTCTATTTGAAAATAAATATAATTGAAATATAGACTATTAGACTATTGGCATCTTTAAATTTATTAATTATTAATAAAAAATCCCCCTTTTTTCATAAAAGTTCGCGCCCGGAGGGACTCGAACCCCCAACATTTGGATTAGAAATCCAATGCTCTATCCTGTTGAGCTACGGGCGCATCTTTTTTATTCTCGGGGCGAGTGGATTTGAACCACCGACCCCCTGCTCCCAAGGCAGGTGCGCTATCCAGGCTGCGCCACGCCCCGCAAAAAGTTAATTAATATATCACAATTTTTCCCTTATATCAATATCATTAGTCCCCCCGGATATACCTTTAAAAATAAACCTTAAATGAGCTATAAAACATATCTGGATATGTGCCGAACTCTGATTTCAGATATGGTTCTTTTATATTTATATAGGGATTGTATGAAGGTGATTTGCCCAAGCCAAGAAAAGCTCCTATTGAAAGGTAAATATTTTCAGATAAATTGTATTCAAGTTGAGGAGACAAAATTACAGAGCTGTCCGAAATATTGAAGATAATAATGTTTGAGTTTGATAATATTCCGGATATCTGATAGCTTGAGCCTATGTTTACATAATGTTTTCCCATAAGATAAACAGTTCCGACCCTGTATGAATCCTTTGAAAACAGATTAAGATATTCTTCGGGACTTTTTGCTCCGGCTCCATTATAATGATATTCAAGGAAAAGATATAAACCTTTGAAATTATAGTCTGTTCCGGTTGAAATTCTTAAATAATTTTCAGAAATTTTATTTTCATCTTTATTATAAAAATTTGTTTTTACATAAGCTCCTTCAAACCAGACACCGGCACCACCTATTGACCTTGCAATGTCAATCCCAAGAAGAAGATTATTTTGAAAACCAACAACCATCAAAGAAAAATCCGTATTAATAGCATAAAATTTTGATCTAATGAAAAATCCGCTCTTTTCAAACCTGAATTTATCACCCGCAATATAGCCTAAATCAAGCTCAGAGAGATCTCCTGTGGGAATTCTTACCCTTACTCCATCAACCCCTCTTCTCTCCTCCTTATCAAGCTCATTAAAAGAAAATGGGGAAAAAATATCTGTCGGATTTATTATTTTTCCACTTCCCCATGAAACAGATTGTCTTCCGATGTATATATCGGCAAAATCTAAATTTAACCTGAGATATGCTCTGTCAAGATTCTGGTAAAGAGCAAAGTTCCCTCCCTTTTGTTCGAAATTTTTCGGTAAAATAATACTATCAAAATCATATGCCCTGTATTGATTGCTATAATTAAGAATATCGGAAAAACCGGTTAATCCTGTTTTATCTTCGATCTTCGGTATTAAATCATAGCTTATCTGAAAAGATAAATTATCGGAGATATTGGAAAGAATGTTAAATCTGAGATGATTGGATACTATTCCTGATAAAGGTTGAGATTCTTCAGGGGAAAAATCAACCGGATCAAACACTATGAAGAATGATTTATAATATCCTGAAAAATCAATATCCCCGCTTTTTAAAAAACCAAAGCCAAGCAAGAATAATAATATAATGAAAAGAGTCTTTTTTTTCTTCATTTTAGACTATATCTATTTCACTTTTGTCAATTATCTGTCCATCTTTTAATACAATTACTCTTTTCGCTCTCTCCATCACCATCTTATCATGGGTGGAAAAAAGAAAAGTCATCCCCGTTTTTTCATTGAGTTCTGCCATCATATCCAAAAGCTCGCTACCTGTTTTAGAATCAAGATTAGCTGTTGGCTCATCAGCAAGAATTATTTTAGGATTGGAGACCATTGCCCTTGCTATGGCAACCCTCTGCTGCTGCCCTCCCGAAAGCTGAGTTGGTCTTCTGTTTTCAAGTCCCGATAATTTTACCGCATCCAATATTTCCAAGACTCTTTTATGTCTCTCCTCTTTTGGTACGCCTTGAAGTAGCATTATATATTCTATATTTTCCTCAACAGTTAAAACAGGGATAAGATTGTATGCCTGAAAAATAAAACCTATGTTATCCCTTCTGAAATCCGACAATTCTTTTCCGCTCATATCTGAAATCAATTTTCCCGAAAGCCATACTTTTCCTTCGTCCGGAGTATCCAAACCGGATATAAGATTTAGCAGGGTTGTTTTACCACAACCGGAAGGTCCGACTATTGCACTGAATTCCCCTTCCTCAACAGTAAGGTCAATTCCCCTTATTGCATGAACAACCACACCATCCTCTTTATAATCTTTTTTAAGGTTTTCAGTTTTAATTATTAATTTTTTTTCGCTCATAACTTCCTCCTATAAACTTTTTCTTAATGCTTCGGCGGGTTTAAGCTTTGCAGCATATATTCCCGGATATATCCCTATCAGCAATGTTATTAAGAACACTACAATCGGATATATTACGAATTGCTCTACTGTAAGTACGGGATAAATCAGGTTTTTTATTGTTACTCCCATCATTTCAATCCCGGTATAATCTATACCGATCTTTGAAAAGATATAAGTAACTAAGAAACCTAAAACAATTCCTATTGATACACTCAAAATCCCAAGTGCTCCGGATTCAAGGACAATCATTTTAAAAGCTCCGAATGGTCTTGTTCCTATAGCTCTCAAAACTCCGAATTCAAACATTCTCTCATAGATTGACATAAAGAGAGAATTTACAATAACAAGGGCAACAATCGCAAAAAGAATAAGTCCCACTATGGCTGTTCCCAATCCTGTCATCTCAAACACCATTTTCATCTGCGGGAAAAGTCCCATCCAGCTCAATGCCTCATTATCATCAACCGAATATTTTTTCCAAAAACTCAAATTATCTATATGTTTTCTGTCAACTCCTTTTATTAATTTAATCGCAATCTCATGGGCTCCGTTTCCTATATTAAGCATTTTTCTTGCTTTATTTATCTTTATAAAAGCCATTCCTTTGTCAAGTTGAGGATTATTAAAATAATAGATTCCTCCAACTCTGAAAAGTTCCTGAGAAAGCTCTGAGCTGTGAGCTTGGGCTACCGTGACAACAATTCTGTCTCCTATTTCAACCTCTAATATCTCCGCTAATTTTTTGCCTATAATTATCTGATTCTCTTTTCCCTCTTTAAAGTAATCTCCCTTAATTATCGCATCATCTATCTGGGATATTGACTTTTCTTTTTCAGGATTAACTCCTATTAGCATTACAGAGCTTACATTGTTTGAGGAGGAAATCATGGAAAAAGAGTATGTTCTTAATGAGAATCTTTTAACAAGTGGATCATTTTCAAGTTTTTTGACAACTTTGTCAAGATTGTTAATGGTAAGTTCTGTCTCCTGCTTTTCTCTGAAACCTTTTCTGTGAATCTGACCATCAGCTATAAATGATTTTGTTATATTATCAATAATATTAATTTCCATCCCTTTGTAAAGAGCATCAGTATAGATTAGGGCTGCAAGTCCTATGGCTATGGCAAGTCCTGAAATAATCGTTCTCCTTTTATTCCTGAAAATATTCCGCCATGCTAACTTTAAGTAAAAAAGCATATTCACCTCCTCAGTGGAATCTTAATGATTTTACAGGATCCGTTTTTGCAGCTTTAAGTGCAGGGAAAAAACCTACAATGGAAGCTGTTAACAGAACGGTTACAGCGGGAATTGTGAAACTTCTTAGATTTATCTCTGTCATAATTTCAGAAAAGTTCATTCCTCCATATGTAAAGCTCTGAGAAAGATGTATGCCATGAATTGAAAAATAGTAGTTCACGGCAAGTGCGATTAAGCTTCCTATTATAATACTGAAAAAAGCTATAATATTTGTTTCATAGAGCACAAGCAAAATTATATCTTTAGGTCTTGTCCCAAGCGCTTTGAGAAGCCCGTACTCTCTTAGTCTTTCAAGAACAGCCATTAGAACAGTATTTAAAACTCCCACAGCTACAACTAAAATTATTACAAAAAGAGATATCCACATTCCACCTTTATCAGCTTTCATAGCCTTGTAAAAATCTTTGGCAAACTCCTGCCAAGGAGAAACAGTCAAGTCAGGATTATGTACTATTTCAGCTATCTTTTTGCTTATCTCTTTTACTTTTTTTACATTTTTAACTGTTACAGCAATTTCATGGACATTATTGCCCAGAGATAAAAACTCCTGAGTATCTTTGAGAGGTATATAAAAAGAGTTCCTATCATACATTTCATCATCTGTTGAGACAAAGCCTACAACCTTAAAAAAATCATTGGCGATTGAACCGTCCGCCCCTTGAGAAACAAGAACAATTTTATCTCCTATTTTTGCATGAAGTATATTGGCAAGGCCCTTCCCTAAAAGAACCTGATTTTTAACTCCGTCTTTAAAATAATTTCCTTTCACAATTTTTTTATGAAAACTTGTTGTTTGATCCTCTCGTAGGGGATCTATTCCTATGATTCTTACACCTGAAGTTTTGTCCTTTAATGATGCCAGGCCGGCTGAGAAAATTCTCGGGGTCCAACTTTCCACACCTTTTATTTTACCGATTTTTTCCCCTATTTGATTGTAATTTTCAATCGTTTTGTAAAGGGAAGGTTTGTCAAGACAGTCTTTATAGTGTATCTGAATATGACCGAGCCAACCCTTTGTAAAAAGATTTATTATATTATTATATGTTCCGTCAGCCCAACCTATTGAAAAGGCTGCAAGAGCAACCCCGAATATTATTGTGATTGAGGTAAAAATTGTTCTTCTTCTCTGCCTGAATATGTTTCTGAATGCCATTTTTAAAAGCAACATCTGAGCCTCCTTATCTGAGATTTCTGAGATTTCTTAAGCTAAATACGGATTTTTTCAGTTTTATGTCAAACTTAATTTCAAGGTATTTAAAGCTTGTTTTGTGACCCTTCTTTTTTAAAGGGACCATCACCATCTTTGTGGGGATTAATCTATTACCGATTTTTTTTACCTCACTATAATACATAATTCTGACCACATCGCCTCTATCATCATAATATCTCTGCCAGATTGGTATGTAATTATCCTTTTTTACCGCAATTATTATTTTTGACCATACGACTGCAACATTCTCCTTTGGTATGGCTTCAATATAAATTCTATTCTTACTGTTTTCCTCTTTAAAATCAATAATTTTAAAATTATAATCATCAACAAAGGTGTATTCTTTTACAAGATCATCATTTGTAAAATCAGAGCCCATCCATGAACCCATCATCATGGAGGGGGGTATTTTAATAATTTTATTAACTTTTGGCAGATAATTCCACATCTGATTACCAATTTTCAAAGTTGCCATATTTTTATCTTTTTTTGGTGCTAAGATTCTGATAAAAGTTTTTTCCATTCCCTCTGTCCATGCTTCCATAAGGAGGGTTCTTTTCCAATGAGGTGTTTCTATTGTCATCTCCATTCTTCCATAACTTGTTTTACTTCTATAAAGTTTATCAACCCTTTTAACAATCTCCCTTGCTGTTAAAC
>JALXDT010000352.1 GCA_027070475.1 Candidatus Aminicenantota bacterium
GTATCGGACTACACGAAAGAGATACTCTTAAATTGATAAAAACGCTAAGAGATCTCCAAGAAAAGGGCAATAGTGTAATAGTGGTAGAACATGACAAAGAGACGATAGGTGCGGCTGATTTTATAGTTGATATTGGTCCGGGAGCTGGAAAATTTGGCGGAGAGATTATCTTTAGCGGAGATTTCAAAAAGTTAAAAAGAAGCGATACATTAACAGCCCAATATCTAAATGGTACTAAAAAGATAGAGTATAAGCATGATACACCCCAAGACAGATGGATAGAATTAAAAAATGTCAATGTGAATAATATAAAAAATCTTGATAAATATATTAATATAAATAAACAGTTAGCCAATCCTGATAAGATTAGCAAAGAGAAGGCAAAAGAGCTTATTAATAAAGGAAAAGTTTTTATTCTAATTACAACAACAATTCACTCTACAGAGATAGCAGCTTCTCAAATGGCAATGCTATTTGCACATAAACTTGCAACCACAAAAGACCCAAAACTATTAAAGATTCTAAATAATGTAGTTATTCTTTTGATGCCATCCATTAATCCTGATGGAAATATAATGGTCACAAACTGGTATTATAAATATTTAAACACCCCTTATGAAGGAGGAACAACACCTTTCCTTTATCACTATTATGCAGGCCATGATGACAATAGAGATTATGTTACATTAAATCTTAAGGAAACAAAGGTTGTAACTTCAGTCTTACATCAAAAGTATTTTCCGCAAATATTTTTAGATATGCATCAAATGGGAAGAACAGGGCCTAGAATGTTTGTCCCACCTTTCAAAGACCCTTTAAATCAAAACCTTTCCCCTATAATGATCAATAGCACAGCTATGATAGGTTCCTTTATGGCATACAAACTAATTAGTGTAGGTAAAAAAGGTGTTGCAAGTGCCTACTCTTTTGATGCTTACTGGATAGGAGGTTCAAAAAACACTGCATGGTATAAAAATGTTGTAGGTCTTTTAACAGAGCTTGCCAGCGCAAAGATAGCTTCCCCTGTTTATATTGATCACAATGAACTATCAGCTGGTAGAAAAGGTTTGCCGGAATACAAAGCTCAGGTTAATTTCCCTGCCCCCTGGGAAGGAGGATGGTGGAGATTAAAAGACATCATAGATTATGAAATGATTGCAGATGAAGCTTTAATAGAGATTGCTTCAAAAAACAGAGAATACTTTTTGGAAAACTTCTACAAAATGGGGAAAAATCAGATAGAGAAAGGATTAAAAGAGGCGCCGTATGCTTATATCATATCTTCAAAACAGTGGGATATTCCTGAAACATACACATTTTTACAAAAACTTTTAGAGCACGGGATAAGATTATATAAACTTAAAAAAAGAATTGTAATCAACAATAGAATTTTCAATAAAGGAGATATCATTATCCCAACAGCTCAACCTTATAGGGCATTTATAAAAGCTATTATGGAAAAGCAGGTATACCCAAAGATAAAATATATGAGAGGAAGCGATAAAATAATAGAACCTTATGATGCCACAGGATGGACAATGCCCATACTTATGGGAGTTAAATATTATCAGATAAATAAAAAGATTAATTGGGAAAATATCTCTTCTCTGATTTCAGAGTTAAAATACCCAGAAACAAAAATAGAGAATGGAAAAGGATTTTATGTAATCTCAACAAAATCAAACAGAAGCTTTATAATAGTAAACGAATTGATTAAAAAGGGATACAAAGTTTTCAGAGCTTTGGAAAACAAAGGAAAAATAAAGCTTGGGGATTTTTTAGTTAAAACAGATAAGATTTCAAAAGATAAACTTAAAAAGATTGCAGAGGGAAGCGGACTTCCGATTATAAAGGTATGTGGAGCAACCCTTAAAATCAAGAGTCTAAAGAATCCCAAACTTGCAATATTCCAACCATACAGAGCAAGTATGGATGAAGGATGGACAAGATGGGTTTTAGACCACTATTCTTTTAAATATAAGGTTCTTCACAATGATGATTTTAAAAATAAGAAATTAACCAAAGCTATTGATACCCTGATTATCCCTGATATACCGCGTAGAACTGTCACAGAGGGTGGCAGATTAAGAAACTGGTATCTGCCTTCAAGCTTACCTCCCAAATACAGAGGAGGTATAGGAAAAGATGGGATGAAAAAGATTGTAGAAATTGTAAAGAATGGAGGAACCTTGATACTTTTAGGAAGATCCTATGAAATAGCACAAAAGGACTTTAAACTTCCGATAAGAAATGTTTTAAAAAATACATCAAGGGAAAAATTTAATTGTCCCGGCTCAATCTTAAGACTTTACATTGACAACAAAGATCCAATCGCATGGGGAATGCCTAAAAAATCCATTATATATTTTTCAAACAGTCCTGTTTTTAAAACAAGCATTCCATCCCTAACGACGATAGATAGAAAAGTTGTTGGAAGATTTAAAGACACAGGAAATCACCTCATAAGCGGTTACCTAAAAGGAGGAGAGCTTTTAAACAGAAGAGTTGAAATAGTAAGATTTAAATATTATAAAGGAAATGTGATAGTAATAGGAGGAAAAGTCCAAAATAGAGCTCAAACTTACTCCACATTTAAGATATTATTTAATTCAATATTTTTTAATTAAAACTAAAAACCCATCACAATTTTTACAACACCCTTGGTTGCAGGATTGGTCTGTTTTTAATTTTTTTAAGAGTAATTTTTCATCGGTTGATGGTTCGCATCAGTATCGAATAATCAATATTTTGTATGCTTTTTCAAATTTTTTTCACCCTCGTTTTTTTGTGTTGGGCATTGTTTTTATTCCTTTTATATTTTTAAAAAGGTTTTCATTTAAACATAAGAGGATCATTGTTTTTAGTTGCATAATTTATGCTTTGTTTTTGGCAGGCATACCGTTTCAAAACAGTCGTTTTTTACTACTCAGCTTTCCATTAATTATTATTTTGTGTTATCCTGTATTTGAATCTTTTTTAGCAATAAAAGGTTTAAAAAAATATTTTT
>JALXDT010000353.1 GCA_027070475.1 Candidatus Aminicenantota bacterium
TCTCCCTCTTCCAAGGTTTTATAACCTTCTTTTTCGATGTTTGTGTAATGAACAAAAACATCTTCACCATTTTCAACATGAATAAAACCGAAACCTTTTTTGGCATTAAACCATTTTACTGTACCTTTTACCATAATTTAATCCTTAAAACTAATTGAGAAAATATTATAACACAAAAAAGCTGCAAAAAGTTGAAAAAATAAAAATAATATCTAAAAAATCCTACTTATTCTTTACTATTTTCCAATATATTTTTAAATTTAATCCCATAATCATCTAACAATGTTCCTATAGCTTTCTTAAATTTTAGAACGGCTATATTTAAATCAATTATAGCTTTAACTTCTGAAGATTTGCTCTGTTCATAATCTTTCTGATATTGAATAACCTGATAATTTGTACTAAGTCCTGTACTGAGTTTTTTTATTTCTGCATCAAGTTTTGATTTTGCCAGCTCTCTTGCAATCCTTGTCGCATGAACCATTTTAAGGGATGACTCCACCTCTCTTATTGCATTTCTTATCTCTTGAATAATTCCCTGTTCTGAATTTTTAATTTGAAGTAAAGCTTTCTCGTATTGAATTTTTGCCGCAGCATATTGAGCTTTCAAAGCATTGTTAGAAAGAGGGACTCTCAAATTAAGACTAATTGACCAATTATTATAAATAGATTTCAATGCATCTCTCAGAGAATCTTTGGGATCTCCTTTAATAATTCCTATTATCTCTCCTCTGAAAAAATCATTGTTCGAATATAAAATCCTGTCCCCTGACAATCCTGTCGTCCAGTAACTTGCCTGAAAATCCAGAGTCGGGAGCATCTGATTTTTTGCAACTTTTAAATTTATCTCTTTGTTCTTATAGTTTAATTCCTGCTGTTTTAAAAGAGGGTTGTTATTTTTTGCGACTTCTATCGCTTCATTCAGATTTGGTATGATAAAATTCACATCTGTTTTAGGTAAATCAACAGGTTCAATCTTATAATCCCAATTTTTTTCATATTCTACAATATTAAGAAGTTTTTTCAAATTGTCTTCCGCTTGTTCTATTGCTGCTTTTGCCTGAATAATTTCACTTTCTCTTGACGCAACCTCTGCTTTTGCAGCCATAATTTCAATAGGAGCAAGAGTACCCACCTCTACCTGTTTTTCATTCTTCCTCAGAAGATCCTTTGCAAGTTTCAAAGCTTCCTCTTTGACTTTGAGGTTTAATCTCGCGTAAACAAGATTCCAGTAAGCTTCTTCTATCGAATACACAATATCCATAACTTTTTGCTTTAATCCGAAGAGAGCAGCTTTTTTATTGTTTGTCGCAATAATAATTTCTTTCTTTGTAACAATTGAACCAAATCCTTTTAACAAAGGCTGTGTAAAATTTAGTGTTAATCTTGTATTATAACTTGGATTAAAGCCATAAAATCTATTATTTGTTTCAGTTTTTGTGCTCTGTAAATTGAGACTCAAATCTGCACCTGTAGGGATTTTTTGAGTAAGTTGCAGATTATAACTATCTGTCTCTGTTTTCGTTATTTCTGCTCCCTCAAGAAAAGAAGAGGAAGGAGATTTTGTCCTCCTTGAAGAAAGCTGCAGGTCAAACTGAGGAATAAAGATTCCATAAGATGATATTACACCTTCTTTACTCTCCTTATATGTCAGAATCTCAATATTTAAATCTAAATTCTTTTTTAATCCCTGTAATATACACTGATTCAAAGAAAGTTTAATAACCTTGGTGGTGGAATTAGCAAAGATAAGACCTGTAAAAAACAATGTTATAAGAAATAATAAAACAAGCTTTTTCATTTTAACCTCTCCTTCTGGCACTCAATATATTTTATACGAATAATTTGAGAAATTTCCCTCTTTTTATTATTTTTTTAAACGACTATTTCTTTTATCTTTTCATTGGCAAGTTTATCAACTATTTTGATAAAAGGGTTTTCCCTTGGGACTGAGTTTATCTGAAAAGATTCAAAATGTGAGAGAGCTTCCATTATTTTTTTATTTATTTTTTTTAATTTTTCCTTTTTTATTTTATACTGTCCTGTTATCTGTCTAACAACAAGCTGAGAATCACTAAAAATTTTAAGCTTTTTAATTCCCATTTTCTTTGCACTAACAATGCCTTCCAGCATAGTGATATATTCTGCTTCATTGTTGGTAAAATTTTTTCCTATAAAAATATTTTTTTTCAATATAACCCTGTTTTCAGGATCAAGAATTAAAATTCCTCCGGCTGCCAATCCCGGATTCCCCTTACTACAACCATCAGTATAAAGAGAGTAAAAATCTTTACTCATTAAAACCTAATTATCTATATCCTTCAAAACTTCGGGAATCTCCTCCCCTTCTGATTCTATCTCTTCCTCATCATATTGAATCAGATCAGCTTCATCCTGATCCACATAAAGTCTCCCTATTGTTCCTTCCTCATAATTAAGACAACACACTAATCTACCACATACTCCCGATATTTTAGTCGGATTAACATTTAAATTTTGATCTTTTGCTGTTTGCAAGCTCACAGGTTCAAACTTTTTTAAAAAAGAAAAGCAACAAAGAGGTCTTCCGCAAACACCGTATCCTCCTAAAATCTTTGTCTCATCCCTTACACCTATCTGTCTCATTTCGATTCTCATTCTATATTTTCTTGCTAAATCCTTTACAAGGTCTCTAAAATCAATCCTTCCTTCCGCTGTAAAGAAAAAAATTGATTTCTGACCATCTAAGAAAAATAGAACTTTTAAAAGTTTCATAGGAAGACCTCTCTCTTTGATCTTTGCCTTGCAGAAAGAGTATGCTTCTTTCTCTTTTTTCTCTTTTTCTTTAAATGTTTTAATATCTTTCTCAGTCGCTCTTCTTAAAATTTCAGGAAGTATTTTTTTCTTAAGATTTTCTTTTATAACAGTACTTTCCCTTTCAACTTCAGCTAATTGTCCTCCTCCTTCCGACGGAATTACAACAAACTCCCCTTCTGCAATCTCTTCCTTTGAAA
>JALXDT010000354.1 GCA_027070475.1 Candidatus Aminicenantota bacterium
GATATATATAGACAAAATTATTAATAGCGGACTTGGAGTTAATACCTACATGATATTTTCCGGAAATTCATGCATTATTATTGACCCTGGAAGAGATTCTCTTGAGATTGTAAGAAAAGTTCGTTCTATGCACTTAGAACCTATGATGATTCTATTAACTCATGGCCATTTTGATCACATTGAAGGAATAGAAATTATGAAAAGAGAGTTTAACATTCCTTTTTTCATCCATAAGGATGATGAGGAGCTTTATTACAGCCCACTTAATAAAGGTGATTTTAGTTTCAGGAAACCTACTATTGATGGCTTTTTAAAAGAAGGAGATGAAATAAAATTAAACGGCAATAAGATAGATGTTATACATACTCCCGGGCATACAAGGGGTAGCGTTTCATTTTACTTTTATCCATATCTTGTTACCGGTGATACATTATTTTACGGAACAATAGGGAGAACAGATTTGCCGGGGGGAAGCTTTGAAGAACTTGTACGCTCAATAAAAGAAAAGATATTAATTTTACCGGAAGAGGTTGTTATATTACCGGGTCATGGAGATGAAACGACAGTTGGATTTGAAAAGGAAGAGAATCCCTATTTGCAGTGAAAAAGGAAGAGATATTAAAGGAATATCTGACATATTTAAAATTTGAAAAGGGTTTAGCTTCAAATACAGTTGAATCATACAAAAGGGATATTGAAAAGTTTTTTCTTATAATAAATAAGAACTATGATAAAGTTGAGGAAAAGGATATCTCAGAATACATAGTTAAACTAATTGCCGATGGAATAAGTCACCGTTCAGTTGCGAGAAATATCTCAGCTTTGAAATCCTTCTTCAAATATTTACAGTATACCGAGAGGCTAAAGGTAAATCCTCTCTCATTTATATCGCAACCTAAACTATGGAAGAATCTTCCAGAATATTTGAGTGTGGAAGAGGTGGAAAAACTTTTAAATTTACCAGACATTTCGAAAAAGGGAGGATTAAGGGATAAATCAATAATAGAACTTATGTATTCAACCGGTATAAGGGTTTCCGAACTTGTTAATTTAAAACTTGATAAGGTTAATATTGATATGGGTTTTATAACTGTTTTAGGTAAAGGAAAAAAGGAGAGGATAGTACCTTTTGGAGATGAAGCTAAAAAGTGGCTTCTAAAATATTTGAATGAAGCAAGATCAAAGTTTTTAAAGGGCAAAACATCCCCATACCTCTACCTTAGTGCAAGGGGAGACAAACTTTCCCGTCAATACATATGGAAAATGTTAAAAAAATATGGTCGAATGATTGGCATTGAAGATAAGATAAAACCGCATATTCTCAGGCACTCTTTCGCAACACATCTCCTTGAAAAGGGAGCTAATTTAAGATTGGTTCAAATACTATTGGGACATTCTCAAATATCAACAACTGAGATTTATACCTTTATCTCGAGAAAAAGAATTAAAGAAATTTACAAAAAGTTTCATCCGAGAGCTTGATTTTAAAAGATGAAAGAGGTTCCCCATGAAAAGTAAAATCCATTCTCAAAGCCGCCTTCGATTTCAATTTCAAGATTATTATTTGGTCTTACGGAAATTCCCATTGGTAACTTGATCACAGGAATTAAAGCTTGATATTTATAGCTTTCATTATGATCCTGCCAATGGTCTATATAATATCTATTACCTTCAAACTTTGCAACTCCGACACCTATTCCTATACCTATGTAGGGAGTGACAACAAAGGATGGAAGAATGTTTAAGATGGCAGAATATGTGAAGTTAATCTGATTCAATTTTATATAAGCCTGAGTCGGATAATCATTTTCTTTCTGCCTCCATATACCACCACCTCTTAAATCGAAAATTCTAAGAGAGTAAACAGAATAAAAGGTGCTCTTTATTCCATCTTTTTTAAATCTTTTGATTTTAATACCTATCCCATTTCCATTTATTGGTTGATATTGAAATAGGAAAGAACTCTCAAAACTTTCAGCTATGAAAAATTTTCCAAAGTTTAGATTTACTGCTGTTGTGTTTTCGGCATAGGAAAGACTAAACAACAAAATAAAAACAATTATAAAAATTAATGTTCGTTTCATTATTCTATTCTATAGTTAGGTGCTTCTTTTGTTATTATTACATCGTGCACATGAGATTCTTTTAATCCTGCCGGTGTAATCTTTACAAACTTTGCCTTTTCTCTTAATTCTTTTAATGTCTTAGCTCCTATGTATCCCATTCCTGATCTTAATCCTCCTGTTATCGTATGGATTATCTGAGCGGTGGAACCTCGGTAAGGAACCCTTCCTTCCACTCCTTCTGGAACAAGCTTTGCATCCG
Source organism: Candidatus Aminicenantota bacterium (assembly GCA_027070475.1). Taxonomy (GTDB): domain Bacteria; phylum Acidobacteriota; class Aminicenantia; order JAMOAD01; family JAMOAD01; genus JALXDT01. The sequence goes on from JALXDT010000354.1 coordinate 2,326, forward strand.
ATAATTTTTCATCTTGAAAGTATCTGTCTCTGCTCCCTCTCTTCATTGCACCCAAGGAACCCATTCCTCTATACTGTTTATAAGATCTACCTTGAAATAGAATTATTTCACCCGGACTTTCATCTGTACCCGCAAGAAGGCTCCCTATCATAACAGAACTTGCCCCGGCAGCAAGAGCTTTTACAACATCTCCAGAAAATTTAATACCACCGTCAGCTATAAGGGGGATATTATACTCTCTTGTTACAGAGTAGACATCAGCTATGGCTGTAATCTGAGGGACTCCAATGCCTGTTACAACTCTCGTTGTACAGATTGAACCAGGACCTACCCCAACCTTAACAGCATCGGCTCCTCTTTCAATTAGATCCTTTGCGGCTTCTGCAGTGGCAATATTCCCGGCAACGATATCGACATTGGGAAACTCTCCCTTTAACTTTTCAACCATTTCCAGTACTTTTACTGAATGCCCGTGTGCAGTATCTATAACAAGAATATCAACTTTTTTTGAAACTAAATACTTGGCTCTTTCCAAAGCATCTTCACCAACACCTACGGCTGCAGCAACAAGAAGTCTTCCCAATTTATCCTTTGAAGCATTTGGAAACTGTTTTCTCTTTGATATATCCTTTACTGTGATTAAACCTTTTAGATTAAATTTATTATCAACTACAAGAAGTTTTTCTATCCTGTTTTCATGCAAAATCTTTTCCGCCTCATCAAGAGTTGTGCCAACAGGAACAGTTATAAGATTTTCCTTTGTCATGAGCTCTTCAACTTTTTTGTTAAGGTCTTTTTCAAATCTGAGATCTCTGTTGGTGATAATTCCCACCAATTTACCTGTTCCGTCTACTACTGGAATACCGGAAATTTTATATTTCCCCATTATGTTCAAAGCATCGTAAATTTTGGACTCCGGAGTTATGGTTATAGGGTCCACAATCATTCCGCTTTCTGATCTTTTGACTTTATCCACTTCCTCTCCCTGTTCTTCTATTGAAAGATTCTTGTGAATCACTCCTATTCCTCCAAGCTGGGCTATTGCTATTGCCATTCTTGCCTCTGTCACTGTATCCATAGCAGCTGATGAAATTGGTATATTAATTTTAATGTTTTTTGTAAAATTTGTTGTTAGAACCGTTTCCGCAGGTAGTACATCTGACTTTTGCGGCAATAATAGAACATCATCAAATGTTAAGCCCTCTTTTATCGGAAACTCTATCATCAAAACCTCCTATCTTCTCTTTTTTTTCTTTTTTTTGGAAGAAGGTAATTTACCCTTTATCTTATATTTTTGCTTTTGAGCTCTCTCAATTTCTTCCTCCGGGGCGGGAGTAAAGTAAAATACATCTCTTAAAGCTTCCTCTTCAATTGTTCTCATTGTTTGCTCAAACATTATAAAACCTTCTCTTTTGTATTCAACCAGAGGATCTCTCTGTCCATATCCTCTCAATCCTATTCCTTCTCTGAGGTGGTCCATTGCCAAAAGATGCTCTTTCCACCTTGTATCAATTGTTTGAAGAAGGATTACCCTTTCAAACTCTCTCATCCTCTCTTTACCTACAAACTCTTCTTTGGCATTGTAAAATTCTCTTAGTTTCTCAAGCAAACTCTCAGTATATTCTGCTCCATCCATTTCATCCTTATTTATTCCTATTTCTTCAGGGTCTATTCCGAATTGAGATTTTACGGCTGTTCTAAAACTATCCCAGTCCCAATCTATAGAATAAACCTTTTCTTTTATATTTGATTTTTCTGCTATTGAAAAAAGAATATCTTCCATTAGCTCCATAAAGTATTCTTTCTGATCCTTCCCTTCAAGAATCTCTCTTCTCATACTATAAATTACTTCTCTTTGCTTGTTCATAACATCATCATAATCAAGGAGATGTTTTCTTATTGAAAAATTCTGAGCTTCAATCTGTTTTTGAGCTCTTTCAATCGCACTTGTTACCATTCTGTGTTTGATTGGTTCTCCCTCCTGAAGACCACTTAACCTCATAATATTCTGGAGCCTGTCTGCTCCCCATATTCTCATAAGATCATCTTCAAGGGAAAGGAAAAACTTTGAAGCACCCGGATCTCCCTGCCTTCCACATCTTCCTCTGAGCTGATTATCTATTCTTCTTGCCTCATGTCTTTCTGTTCCTATTACATAAAGACCACCTAACTCTATTACTTTATCATGTTCCTCTTTTGTCTTTTTCTTAAAATCCTCTAAGACTTTTTCCCATTCTTCTTTTTTTATCTCATTTAATTTCTTACCTTTTTTTCTGAAATACTCTTTTGCAAGAAATTCAGGATTTCCTCCCAAAAGAATATCAGTTCCTCTCCCCGCCATATTCGTGGCGATTGTAACAGCTCCCACTCTTCCCGCCTGAGCAACAATTTCAGCCTCTTTTTCATGATACTTTGCATTCAAAACAACATGTCTTATTTTTTTTCTCTTTAAAAGGGATGAAAGTTTTTCAGATTTTTCTATTGAAACAGTACCAACAAGAACAGGTTGTCCTCTTTTATTGCTCTCTTCAATTTCTCTTACAACTGCATCCCATTTTTCTTTTGCAGTTCTGTATATCTCGTCATCATACTCTTTTCTTATAAGTTTTTTGTTTGTCGGAATTACCAGAACAGGGAGTTTGTAAATCTCAAGAAATTCAGCTGCTTCGGTTTCAGCTGTTCCTGTCATACCCGAGAGCTTTCTGTACATTCTGAAATAATTCTGAAATGTTATTGAGGCAAGAGTTTGATACTCCTGCTCAATCTTAACTCTCTCCTTTGCTTCAAGTGCTTGATGAAGACCTTCGGAATATCTTCTTCCCGGCATCAATCTTCCAGTAAACTCATCCACAATTAAAACTTTTCCATCTTTAACCATATAGTCAACATCTCTTTGAAAAAGTGCATGGGCTTTCATGGCCTGATGTATGGCATTTATTAAATCCATATGTTTCATATCATAAATATTTTCTATTTTAAAAAATTTTTCTGCCTTTGCAATCCCTCTTTCGGTTATAGCGACTGTCTTTGATTTTTCATCAACTTCATAATCCCCGTCAACTTCTTTGGGTTCTTCTCTTTCCATCGAAAACATAGATTTGGGCTTTTCTTTATTTGTTACTATTACTTTTTTCAATGTTCTAACAAAAGCATCTGCTTTTCTGTAAATGTCTGTGTTTTCCTCTGTGGGGCCTGATATTATAAGAGGTGTTCTCGCTTCATCTATTAATATACTATCAACTTCATCCACTATTGCAAAATTGTGTCCTCTCTGAACAAGGTCTTCAAGATAGTATTTCATATTATCTCTAAGATAATCAAAACCGAATTCATTGTTCGTTCCATAGGTTATATCAGAGTTGTATGCCTCTTTTCTCAAAGATTCATCCATATCATGCTGTATATAGCCAACTGTTAACCCTAAGAATTCATAAATAGGCCCCATCCACTCCCTGTCTCTTTTGGCCAGATAGTCATTGACTGTCACAATATGAACCCCTCTGTTTTCCCTCGGATTGCCGAACTCATCTCTGGAATCAAGGGCATTAAGGTATGCAGCAAGAGTTGCGACAAGTGTCTTCCCCTCTCCTGTTTTCATTTCAGCTATGTTCCCTTTATGAAGAACAATCCCACCAAGAATCTGAACATCAAAATGTCTCATATTAATTACTCTTCTTCCGACCTCTCTTACAACTGCAAATGCTTCCGGTAAAATCTCATCAAGATAGTTTGCTATTTCCTCATCTCTTCTCTTTTCATCGGAAATTTCTCTGTAAATCTCATTTATCTTTTCACGATATTTTGATGTTTTCCCTCTTAACTCATCATCTGATAGTTTAACAATCTGAGGCTCCATTTCCGAAATTTTACGAACCAGAGGGAAATATTTTTTTAACTCTCTCTCATTTTTTGTTCCAATAAACTTTTGAACCAGCCACTCTATCATAACCAATAATTTTATATGTTTTGAGCTATTTAGTCAAACTCACCCTCTGCCTCTCAAAATTTTCTCTTTATTCTGTGGAAAATAAAGTTTAGTGGTTATATAATATTTACTCAATTCCTCTGGAGGTAATTTGGATTATATAGAGATTAAAGGTGCCGCTCAAAATAACCTGAAAAATATTGATATTAAGATTCCAAAGAAAAAGTTTATTGTTATAACAGGGGTTTCAGGTTCAGGGAAATCATCTCTTGCATATGATACAATTTTTTCAGAAGGAGAAAGAAGATATCTTTCCACTCTATCTCTGTACGCAAGACAATATTTAAAAGAGATTGAAAGAGCTGAAGTTAATAAAATAAGTGGACTTTCTCCAACTATTTCCGTCGAACAGAAAACAATTGCTCCTAATCCCAGATCCACAGTGGGCTCTGTTTCTGAAATATATGATTATCTGAGGCTGCTATTTGCTAAGGTGGGAGATGTGCACTGTCCTCAATGCGGAGAAAAAATAAACAGAGTCTCTAAAAAAGAGCTTTTTGATCACATAATAGAAAATTTTGTCGGGAAAAAGGTGAGGATTCTTTCTCCCGTAGTTATGGGAAGGAAAGGGGAGTTTGGGAAACTTTTTCAGGATTTAATCAACAAAGGTTTTACAAGAGTGAAGGTTGACGGAGAGTGGAAAGAGCTTGATTTATTGGATAAACTCGATAAAAGCTATGAACACTCATTAAGTGTTTTAATTGATTCAGTTGTGGTGAAAAGAGATAAGGAGGAAAGAATTAGAAAATCTCTCGAAAAAGCTTCTGAACTTTCCGAAGGTATAATTTCAATTGAGATCAATAATGTAGAGAGTATTTTTACAACAGAGTATTTCTGCCCAAAATGTGGAATTTCCCTTAAAGCTCCGGAACCAAGAGATTTTTCATACAATTCTCCCTATGGATACTGTCCCTTGTGTAAAGGTCTGGGGTTTATTATTAAGGAAAAAAGAGGTGAATTTGAAATTATGGAGACCTGTTCTCAATGTAATGGGAAAAGACTAAATAAGAATTCGCTGAGTGTGAAGATAAATGGTAAGGATATTGCTTACTATGGAAGAATCTCAATAAAAAAATTAAGGGAAGAGATATTGGCTTTGAATTTTCATGGCAAAAAGAAAGCAATAGCGGATAAAATTTTATCAGAATTAAAGATTAGATTGGATATTATGGAAAGATTATCCCTTGATTATCTTTCTTTGTTCAGACCTTTATTTTCACTTTCCGGAGGGGAAGCACAAAGAATAAGAATAGCATCTCAATTGGGTCTAAATTTAAGAGGGGTTATTTATGTTTTAGATGAGCCCAGTATTGGTCTTCATCCCTATGATCATAAAAAACTTTTGTCTGTTCTTGAAGAGTTGAAGAAAAAAGGAAATACAATAATTGTAGTGGAGCATGATGAAGAAACAATAAAAAAAGGTGAATATATAATTGACATGGGTCCTGGAGGAGGTGATGAAGGGGGAAAAATTCTTTTTTCAGGAAAATACAAAGATTTTCTAAATTCTAAAACATTAACAGCCTTGTATTTGAAAAGAGAAAAGAAACCCTATATTAAGCATAAAAGAAAAAGAGCAAAGGAATGGATTGAAATAAAAGGGGCAAGGGCAAACAATCTAAAAAATATTAATGTTAAAATTCCTCTGGGGGTTATTGTGGCTGTAACAGGGGTGTCTGGTTCGGGCAAATCATCTTTAATATTTGATGTCTTATATAAAAGTTTTTTATCCTATAAAAGAAAGAAAGTTTTTACAAATTGTGATTATATCTCAGGATTTGAATTCATTAAAAGAATGATGTTAGTTGATCAATCTCCGATAGGTAAAAACATAAGATCAACTCCAGCCACCTATTCAGGAGTTTTTTCTGAAATAAGAAAATTATTTTCAATGTTACCTGAATCCAAGAGTAAAGGGTATGATCAATCGTTTTTTTCCTACAATGCTTCAAAGGGAAGATGTCATAAATGTGATGGGAAAGGGCTTTTAAAAGTTGAACTGGGATTACTTCCTCCTGTTTATGTTAAATGTGATGAGTGTGGAGGAAAAAGATTCGGAGACGAATTACTCTCTATTAAGTATAAGGGGAAGAATATATATGAGATACTTGAACTTACAGTTGAAGAAGCCTGGAGGCATTTTAAAAACATTCCTTCTGTAAGAAGGAAGTTAGAATTTTTAGTCGAAATTGGTATGGGATATATCAAGCTCGGACAACCGACCCCACGGCTTTCGGGAGGAGAGTCCCAGAGAATAAAACTTGCTAAAGAATTGGGAAGAGGTGCTCTGGATAAGACTGTCTATCTTTTAGATGAACCAAGTGTAGGTCTACACTTTGATGATGTGAAAAAATTATTAAAAACACTTAGGAAATTTTCAGAAAGAGGAGATACGGTTATTATTATTGAACATAATTCGGATATTATTTATAGCTCTGATTATGTAATTGATTTAGGTCCAGAAGGAGGAGAGGAAGGAGGATATATTGTGGCAACGGGAACTCCCGAAGAAATTATGAGAAATAAAAAATCCAAGACTTTAAAAAATTACTCTTTATAAAGAGAATTTTTTGTTTGAAGAGCTTTTGGAAGAAACTTCTTATAATATTGGTAGCGAGGGGAGGATTTGAACCTCCGACCTTTGGGTTATGAGCCCAACGGGCTACCACTGCCCCACCTCGCAATATGTTTTATTTAATCATAAAAGCACTATTTTGTCAATAATAAGCTGTCTTGTTTTAAAATCTGCTGAAAAAACCTGATATTGAATAAATAATATTTCTATTATAATATTTAGCATGAAAAAGAATACAAAACAGGTTGTGATTTTTGCTTTTCTTGCAAATCTTTCAATAGCCATTGCGAAATTTATAGTTTCACTTGCAACTCATTCATCCGCTCTTTTTTCAGAAGCTATTCATTCTCTTGCAGATACGGGGAACCAAGTTCTTCTATTAATAGGAATTAAGAGAAGCTCAAAGAGAGAGGACTATGAACACCCCTTTGGTTATGAAAAAGAGCAATATTTCTGGTCATTTCTTGTTGCTGTTCTCCTATTTTTTTTAGGTGGGCTTTATTCTCTTTATGAAGGAATAAACAAATTAAATCATCCCCACATAATTGAAAACCCCTGGATTGGAATAGGGGTATTGCTATTTGCTCTTTTGGCAGAAGGAGGCTCTTTTTTAAAAGCAAAACATGAAATAGATAAAACAAGAGGAGGAAAACCTATTTTTGAATATTTTAAAGATTGTTTTAATGCTGAGCTTCTTGTAGTATTTTTTGAAGACAGTGCTGCAATAATAGGTATATTAATTGCCATAAGTTCAACTCTTCTCTATATTTTTACAAAAAATATACTATTTGATTCTTTAGGTTCCATACTAATCGGAATACTCCTCATAGTAGTTTCAATTGGGCTTGGTGGAAAAATGAAATCCTTAATAATAGGAAAGTCCGCTCCTCCGGAAATGATTGATTATATTTTAAGGATAATAAACAGTACTGAAGGTATAATTAAAACAAATAATCTTAAAACAATGATTCTCGGGAAGGATTTAATCTTAGCGGCTGCTGAGATTGTTTTTCGAAAAGATATGGA
>JALXDT010000355.1 GCA_027070475.1 Candidatus Aminicenantota bacterium
TAAGAAAAGACATATAGATGAAGGAACCACTGTTGTCTATAGTGAGAAGAAAAATAGAAAAGGTAGTATTTTAGGGGATAAATTAAAAGAGATATTAAACAAGGATAAGAAAAAATAATTCTGATCTAAAAGGATGGAATTTTATGACAGGTAATAGAAAAGAAAATATAATTAGAGTGCTTTTGTTCGGGGATATTATTGGTAAGACTGGAAGACAAGCAGTAAAAGAGCTTTTGCCAAAACTTATAGAGGAGAAAAAACCTGATATTATTGGAGCAAATTGTGAAAATCTTGCCGGGGGGTTTGGTATCAGTGAAAAAACAATTAAGGAAATGTTCAATGCAGGTATAGATTTTTTTACATCTGGAAATCATATATGGGATAAAAAAGAGGGGTTTGAATTGATTAAAAGGGAGCCTCGTATTCTTAGACCTGCAAACTACCCAGAAGGGGTACCCGGTAGAGGATATACTATTTTAACAAGAGATGATGTTAGAATTGGTATTATAAACTTACAGGGAAGAAAGTTTTTATCAGAGGTGGATTCACCTTTTGTAATAGGAGAGAAAATTATTGAGAAATTAAAAAAGGATGGAATTAATATTATTATAATTGACTTCCATGCTGAGATAACATCTGAAAAAGTTGCCTTAGGATGGTATTTTGATGGGAAAGTTTCAGCCATAGTAGGAACTCATACTCATGTGCAGACAGCAGATGCAAAAATACTGCCCGGAGGGACAGCTTATATTACAGATCTTGGCATGTGCGGAGCAAGAGACTCGGTAATAGGGATGAAAAAGGAAATAGCAATTGAACGCTTTTTAAAATTAATGCCAAAAAGATTTGAAGTTGCTAAAGGAGCATTGCTTTTAAATGGTGTAATTGTGGATATTGATAAAAATAGTGGAAAAGCAATAAATATTGAGAGAATATGGAGAGAGAAGGAGTAAAAGAAGATAAGATTTTTAGTGTTTCAGAAATTAACTCCATAATAAGAGCTAATCTTGAATACACTTTTTTTGATGTGAGTGTTAAAGGGGAGATATCAAACTTTTTGGAATACAGTTCAGGACATCTCTATTTTGATATAAAGGATGAAGGAGGAAAACTTAAATGTGTGATGTTCAAGTCCTATGCCTACAAATTGAAGATAAAACTTAAAGATGGGGAGCAAATAATAGCTCGCGGAATGATTTCTGTTTATGAAAAAAGAGGGGATCTTCAACTTATAGTGAAAGAAATTAAAAAATATGGGATTGGAGACCTTCAAATTAAATTTGAACAGTTGAAAAAAAAGCTTCAAAAGGAAGGCCTTTTTGACCAGAAGTATAAAAAAAAGCTTCCGTTTTTACCCAAAAGAATTGGAGTTGTTACCTCTCCTCAAGGAGCAGCTATAATAGATATTTTAAGAATAATAAAGAGGAGATATGCTGGTTTATATATTCTCATATATCCTGCAAAGGTTCAAGGAGAAGGTGCTGCAGAGAGCATAGTGGAGGGAATTAAAGAATTGAACAAAATAGGAGACCTTGATGCAATAATTATAGGAAGAGGGGGAGGTTCAATTGAAGACCTCTGGGCATTTAATGAAGAAATAGTAGCCCGTGCAATTTTTGAGTCCAAGATTCCTATAATATCAGCAGTTGGCCATGAAATAGATTTCACTATTTCAGATTTTGTGGCTGACCTTCGTGCTTCCACTCCATCAGCTGCAGCTGAGCTTGTTGTGGAAAGAAGGGATGTTTTAGAGGATAGAATTACTTCACTTACAAATTCAATTACCAATTTCATGAGGTATAGAATAGAGAGTTATAAAAATAATTTGAACCGATTAACAAAGCATAAGGTATTTTCCTCCTTTCAAATAGGAGTTCAAAGAAAACAGTTTGAAATAGATGAACTTTTTAATAGACTGAATTCATTGTTTTTAAAGCAAATAAAAAATAAAAAAGAGAGACTTTGGAAACTTTCTACAAAAATCTCAAATCTTCATCCTCTAAAAAGAATTGAGAAAAAAAGAGGAATAATTGAGCTTTACAAAAAAAGAATAAGTGCTGATATATTAAAGAAAATTGAAGAATACAAACACAAGCTTGATAAAAATTCAAGAGAGCTTTCAAATTTAATAAAAAGGACTCTTGATGAAAAAAATTTCAAATGGAAAAATCTTAATGATAAACTAAACTCTTTATCTCACAAAAAAGTTTTAGAGCGTGGCTATTCAATAGTTCTGAAAGAAAATAAAATAATTAGATCCTCAAAAGAGACTGAAATAGGGGATAAAGTAAAAATAATTTTATATAAAGGAAATTTAATTTCAGAAATAATAAAAAAAGGGGAGGAAAATGACTGAGAAAATTGATTTTGAAAAGCTTTTTAAGGAACTTGAAGAAATTGTGGAGAAAATGGAAAGCGGAGACTTAACTCTTCAGGAATCTCTCGAACTTTTTGAAAAAGGAATGAAGATTTCCAAAATTCTCAAAAAAGAGCTCGATTCAATAGAACATAAGGTTGAAATTCTCTTAAAAGATGAGAGTGGTAATATTAGAAAAGAGGAATTTGATAGAGAAATAGAAGAGAGCTAAAAATATGAATAGTATAGAAAATTACTTTAAGGACAAGAAAAAATTAGTGGATTCTTTTCTGAAATCTGAAGTTAAAGCTCTCGGGACAGGAGAGATTGTTAAAGCAATTGAGTATTCAATTTTTAGCGGGGGTAAAAGAGTAAGACCAATTTTACTTTTTTCTCTGGGAGAAGTTCTTAAAGTTGAAGAAGATTTAATACCTTTTGCTGCATCCATTGAGATTCTTCATACTGCTTCCTTGATTCATGATGATTTACCAATTATGGATGATGATGATTATCGAAGAGGAAAACCCACAGTTCATAAAAAATTTAACCCAGCTGTAGCTCTTCTTTCAGGTGATGCAATGGTAAGCTTTGCATCTGATATTATTTTAAAAAGTAATTATCCC
>JALXDT010000356.1 GCA_027070475.1 Candidatus Aminicenantota bacterium
ATGATATCGGTATTGAAGGAGGAGTTGAAGGAGGAATTGAAGGAGGAGTTGCAGGAGGAGTTTTAGGAGGAGTTTTAGGAGGAGTTTTAACAGGAAGCAATGCTGATGAAGAGAATGCTCCTTCAGTAAGAATTATTAAACCTCCTAAAATTATAAGAAAAGTGATTCCTACCTATCCTCAAATGGCAAGAACAGCAAGGGTAACAGGGATTGTTATCCTTGAGTGTGAAACAGACATTAGGGGGAGAGTTAGAAAAGTTAGAGTCTTAAGAGGACATCCTCTTTTGAATCAAGCTGCGATCGAAGCTGTTAAGAAATGGCTTTTCGAGCCAATGATAATTGATGGTGTACCAAAACCCGTTAAGTTCACCTTAACGGTTACTTTTAAATTTAAATAAAAAAATATTATGTAGGAGGTAATATAATGGGTCAATTTACATTAGTTGAAATGTGGCACAGTATGGGTCTTCTCGCCAAAACTGTTTTCCTTACACTTATTGCACTTTCAGTCTGGTCATTAGCTGTGGGAGTTGAGAGATTTTTGTATTACAAAAAGGTACAAAAACAATCAAGACTTTTCTTAAAAACAATTGAAAAATATTTATCTCAGGGAAAACTTCAGGAAGCTATTGAACTTGCAAAAAACAAAAAATTTAAAGATTCTCATATTGCACAGGTACTGTATGCTGGTCTTCAGGAATTAACATCTCAAGATGATATGGGAGCTTCTTATGATGAAAAAATTGAAGCAGCAAAGAGGGCAATAGAAAGAGCAACAGCTCAGGGAACCCAGAGGCTTAAGAGAGGAATGACTGTTTTAGCTACCGTTGGTGCAACAGCTCCTTTTATCGGGTTGTTTGGAACAGTTTTTGGAATTATTAATGCATTCCAGGGAATGGCTGTTACAGGATCCGGTGGTATTGGAGCAGTCGCAGCAGGTATTGCAGAAGCTCTTGTCACAACAGGAACAGGTATTGGTGTTGCATTACCTGCAGTTTGGTTCTTTAACTTTTATATAGCCAGAATTGGAATTTTTGGCGATGAAATGGCTAACGCCTCTTCCGAGCTCATTGACTATTTCGTAAAAAATTATAAGAAAGGAGAATAATTATGGGAGCCAAAGTTGGCGGAGGATCAGAATTTAATTCTGAACCTAATGTTATCCCATTAACAGATATACTTTTAGTGCTTTTAATCATTTTTATGGTTATTACACCAATGCTGAAAAAGGGAGTTGATGTAAAACTTCCTGAAGCAAAATATGTGAAAAATGAGCCCGGAAAGGGAATTGTAACTGTTTCTGTTAAAAAGGATGGAACTGTTTATTATAATGCTACCCCTATTGATCTTGATAAATTAGAAGATAAAATAATGGAATATATTGAACAGAAGAATCAAAATAAAGTGTTCTTCAAAGCTGATGAAGAAACCGATTATGGTAAAGTCGTAGATGTGATCAAGATTCTTAAAAATTCAGGTATTGAGATAGTAAGTATCATTACTGAAAAGAAGACCAAAACTCAGTAAAACTTTAAGGAACAATAACTTTTAAAGATAAAGGCAGGGCTTCAACCCTAAAGGTTGAAGCCCATTTTCCTTTTTCACCATCATAATGATATATTTGAGGGGAAAGGGTTTTAATTTTTAATTTTTTGAATTTATAAGTTTTATAGTATTTAAATTTATCAATTTTCTTGTTGAAAAGTTTGTTTAGATGTACAAAGCCTAAAGGGAGTGGGAAATTTTCTATTATGCATAAATCGAGAAGTTTATCGGAGGGATCAGCATGTGGAGCTATATATGCATTCCCACCCCATTCTTTAAAGTTTGAAAAAGTAAGCAAGATAGCTTCTGGTATGATTTTCTTTGGACCACCGTCTATTTCAATCTCTACTAAAAAAGGTGGTATGGTTAGATAGTTTATAATTGCATATAGTACATAGGGTGGAATCCCCCTTCCGAGAGGTTTGTCATTAAAGTCTTTGGATATCCAGGCATCAAGTCCTATTCCACCAATATTGAAAAAATAGTCTTCATTTAATTTGCCGGCATCTATATCTTTTGTCTTTTCATTTTTTATTATTTCAATTGCCTTATAAATATTTTTGGGGATTTTTAAACCTTTAGCCAGTCCATTTCCGGAACCCCCAGGTATTATACCTAAAGGCTTTTGTGAATAAAGTAAAGCACGCCCGATTTCATTTATGGAACCATCTCCACCGAATATCACAAATATGTCATAGCTATCTATATTTTCTTTTGCTGTCTCCTTAGCATCTCCTTTGAATCTTGTAAAATGAAGATCTATCTTATATTTCTTTGAGAATTCTTTAAATATCAGATCTTTAAATTTTTCTTTTTTTAAAGTACCTGCATTGGGATTAGCAATAACTAAGAGTTTTTTTTTCATATAAATGATTAAGCTTTAATGGTAGACAAAAATAGGGAAACTCCCATCTTCTATTATTTTTTCTGCTGTAGAGCCAAAGAAAAGTTCCTTTAATCCACCGTGCCCATATGCTCCCATTATAATTAAAACATCACCTAATTCCTTTGCTGTTTCATAAATAACATCAGCGGGATCTCCACTTTTTATAATCCTTTCCACATCAAGCCCGTAAAGTTCAAGATATGACTGAGCTTTTTTAAGGAGATTTGTTCCCTCTTCAATATTATCGGTTACATTTAATAAATAGGCTTTTTTTGCAAAGGGAAGCATATGGCTTATATGGATGTATTCTCTCATTGCCTTTGCTGCCTGAGTACTGCCATCATAAGCTATAAGAATTTTGTTGGGAAGAGTAGGTTTTTCTGTTACTGCCATTACCGGGGCTACAGTTTCTTTTAATAGATCTTTTAAAGTGTCTCCTTCAACATCTGGGTGTTCTAAGTGAAAATGAGTTTTTATACCGATTATTATCAAGTCAGAAGTTCTCGCCTCCTCTATAATCTCTTCAGCAGGGTTACCATC
>JALXDT010000357.1 GCA_027070475.1 Candidatus Aminicenantota bacterium
GCTTTGATGATTTACAAAATGATGAAAAATTGTTATTATTTTTCAAATCAAAAATAAATAGCATGTTGTTTACGTAAGTCTTAATAGCTAATATGAAATTTGTTTTTTATGAAGAAAATTGTATGGTTTTTTATTTTTGTTTTGGTCGGATTGATAGTAGTAATTTTACTGCTGCCTAAAAAGAAAATTATTCTGATCCCCGCTGAAAGAGAATATACAAAGATTGGTAAAGAGCTTACTGTTATTCCAAATGGTAGGTTTATAACCCCTGCGGGTAAAACCTTTAAGGTTGCGCCCCATCCATTCGGGCTTGCTTTGAGTAGAGATGGGAATATTGCAGTGACAGCAAACTCAGGTGTTGCTCCCCTTTCAATCACTATTATTAAAAATATTAAGAGCGGAAAGGTTAATATAAAACAGATTCCTCCGGGTCCAACCTCTGATAAAGGAGTGCTTGCCTCTGTATTTATGGGTCTTGCAATCTCCCCTGATAATAAATTTGTCTATGTGGCAGGCGGAGAGGAAAATAAAATCTATATTTTTGACATTAACACAGGTGAAAAAAAAGGTTTTATTGACTGTTCATATAAGGATAAGAATTCTGATTATACTGATGGCTATATTGGGGATCTTGTTATGAATCGTGAGGGAAGCTTAATTTATGCTGTGGATCAGATAGGATTCAGAGTTCTCATAGTTGATGTGAAAAATAAAAAGCTCTTAAAAAATGTAAAGGTAGGCAGATATCCTTTTGGAATTGCTTTATCTCCTGATGAAAAGGAGCTTTATGTGGCAAATGTGGGAATGTATGAATACTCATATTTAAAAGGAGTTGATTTTGAAAATTTGAAGGATACTGCACCAAATTTTCCTACCTCAGCCTTTTTGTCTGAAAAATCCATAAAGGGTTATAAAACCGATAAATATGAGGTGCCTCCACTTGGAGATCCAAATGTTCCTGAATCCTTTTCTGTATGGAAAATAGATATATCAAATCCTGAAAAAGCCTATGTTTCAGGTAAAGTCAAAACAGGAAAGCTTGTAGGGGAAATGGTTGAAGATGTACCTGCTGTGGGAGGTTCAAGCCCTAATTCCATCGTTGCAACGGATAAATATATATTTGTAAGCAATGGAAATAATGATTCAATCTCTGTTATAGAAAGAAATAACTTTAAAATAAAAAAAGAGATAATGCTCACTCTTGATAAAAGATTGAAAGGTTTAAGGGGAATTATACCCTTTGGTCTTGATATCTCACCTGATTATAAAACTCTATATATTGCAGAGTCCGGTATAAATGCTGTTGCTGTGATTGATGCTGAAAAGCTTAAGGTCAAAGGGCATATACCTGCCGGATGGTTTCCTTCTAAGGTAAAGGTTTCTCCTGATAACAAATATATTGTTATTGCAAATGCAAAGGGCTATGGTAGTGGTCCAAATGGGGGTAAAAATTTTAAAGGGGATAAAGAGTATAGTTATATTGGATATCTGATGAAAGGGAGTATTTCTGTGGTGGAGATTCCTGATAAAAAAGAGTTAAGGAATTACTCTAAAAAGGTTTTGGATAATAATTTCAGATTCTATTCTCCGAATGATAAAAAATTTAAGGATAGAAAGGATAATCCTATTCCTCTATATCCTGGGGAAAAGGAGTCTCCAATAAAGTATATAGTTTTTATTTCTAAGGAAAATAGAACCTTTGATGAGGTGTTCGGACAGATAAAAAAGGCGGAGGGTGATCCTGAACTTGCAAGGTACGGGCTGAATGTTTCATTTACAAATAAAGACAAAAGTTTAAGTGTTGAAAATACTTCAATAATGGTAAATCACCATAAACTTGCTCACAGGTTTTCAATTACCGATAATTTTTATGTTGACTCAGATGTTTCAGCTGACGGACACAGATGGCTCGTTAACACCTATCCTAATGAATGGGTGGAGACTTCAGCACCTGCAAGCTATGGAGGCAACAGATACTTTAAAAAGGATAGCAAAGCTCCGGGAATATTCGGATTTACGGGCTCTGCCGGTGCGATATATCCTGAAGATTATAATGAAAAGGGTTCACTCTGGGATCATTTGAACAGGAATAAAGTCTCTTTTTATAATTTCGGCTTCGGAATTATGCTTGAACCTGCATCCTATAAGGAAACTTATACTGATACAGGAATGAGATATTATGTCAATTATCCCATTCCCTCTCCCCTTTATAAAAACACTTCCAGAGAGTATCCTACCTTCAATATGTCTATACCCGATCAGTTCAGAGTTAACAGATTTATGAAGGAGTTTAAAAAGAAATGGATATCAGGAGGAGAAAGTCTTCCTCAGCTTATTACAATAATCCTTCCCAATGATCACGGGGCAGGGGAGAGGCCAGAAAAGGGATATCCATTCAGAGAAAGCTATATGGCTGATAATGACCTTGCGCTGGGGAGAATTGTTGAATTCTTATCTCATACAAAGTATTGGAAAAACATGGCAATCTTTATCACAGAGGATGATGCACAGAATGGAGTGGACCATATAGATGCTCACAGAAGCATTTTAATGGTAGTCTCTCCCTATGCGAAAAAGGATTTTGTGGGAAAGTATCATTACAGCTTCGGAAGTATATTTAAAACATTCTGGAATATTTTGGGAGTTCCCTATTTGAATCAATATGATGCTTCGGCAAGGGACCTTGCCGAGCTTTTTACCTCAAAGCCTGATTTTACACCTTACAATGCAATCCCTGTTGATAAAAGAATTTTTGATCCTGAAAAGGCAATGGAACCATTTAAAGAGAATTTTGATTGGAGAAAAATAAAAAGCCCTATAAAACTTGATGATATAGAGGATATGATAGAGGATAGCAAGGAAAAGAAGAACTGGAGAATTAATAAATAACTTTATTATTAAATCAATTAAAAATCTTAAATAAATAAAATATAAATGAAATATTTATAAGAATGGGAACATTAGTT
>JALXDT010000358.1 GCA_027070475.1 Candidatus Aminicenantota bacterium
AATAGCTAAAGAAGTTTGATATACCTCTAAAATAATAAAAGATGATAGACTACTTGAACAATTAGCTTGAAAATTAAAAGACTATACTCACGAGCAAATAACAAAAGAGTTTAAAACTAAATCAGTAGCAGAAAATAGAAGAATTTTTAGAGATATAAAATACAATAAAGTTGATAATTTTACTGTATAAGCTTTCGTACAAAATAGTACTGTCAGTGGTGAAAGTGATATCATTCAAAGCATAGGCTTAGACCATTTCGAAATAGCAGTAGATGGTGCTACAGAAAATGCAGAGGTACATACCAATAGAGATTTTACTCTCACTATCACTGCTAAAAAAAGCGATGGATCAACTTATACTACTTACAATGAAATTGTAAGCATTGCTTTAGCTGAAGGCACAGGAAGTTTAGTTGGTGGTACAAGTTGTCAAATGAGCAGCGGTGTATGCTCCAAAACTATGCAATATACAAAATCTGAATACTTCAAAATTTCCGCTCAGGAAGGTGAAACCATCTCTATCTCAAATAGCATTCTCTCTACTCCCGTAATGGACCATTTCACAATTGTAAAAACTCAACCCGGCGCAGCTGTTCGCAATGTCAATTTTGACCTTACTATAACCGCTATTGGCAGTGATGGCGAAACCTTTACTTCTTATTCAGGAACTTTAGATCTATCTTTATCTGCAGGCAACGGAACATTAACCACAGTAAGCAAAGGAAGTTTTAGCAATGGTATTGCAACTTATACCGTAAAACATGACACGGCAGAAACAATCAAAATACATGGTACAGATAATAAAACCTATGATGAAGACACACAATATACAGGAGACTCAGAAAATATAGAAATAATAGATGGTTGTTCAGGCACTTTAGACCATTTCACTGTAGAAAAAGTAGAAAGTGGCGATGCTGGACTATATCAAACATTTACTGTAAAAATTACTGCTATTGATACTAATGGCTGCGCCTACGATTATCAAACCAATAATAGCAGCGATACCGTCACAATTGAAAGAGGCGATAAAGGCTCCGGCACATTAAAGAAAAGCGATGATACTACTCCTATAACCATAAACGGCAGTGATTTTAGTAGTAGTCAAGCAACAGTAAGTGTTAAATACGATACTGTTGAAACCTTTAATATAAAAGCAAACGACAATAACTCTATTACAGGTACATCTGCTGATATAAATTGTGTCCCTATAATGGACCACTTCAAAGTAGAAAAAACTACTTCTCAAAAGGTCACTGTAGATGTCCCCTTCGGCGTAACTGTCACCGCTATCGGTAATGATGGCAATACTTATACAAGTTATAGCGGCAGTGTAACTCTAAGCAGAGGCTCTGGTACTGGTATCCTCAGTGGAGGACTTACTATCGTCACCTTCACTAATGGCGTCGGACAAACAACTAATACTACTTATGATACTGCTGAATGGTTCTCTATTAAAGCTACTGATGGCACATATAATGGAGAATCCGACCCTATAGAAGCTGTATATGATGCTGACCCTCCTCAAACTACTGCCTCTCCTAATGGTGGAGCATTCTCCTCATCGCAAGGTGTTACCCTCAGTTGTGTAGATATAGGCAGCAGTGGTTGTAGGCGTATAGTTTATACTACTGATGGCACTAAACCTTCCTTTGACCCCGTAAATGGCACCATAGTAAATGGCGATAGTGCAAGCCTTACCATAGGAGAAGGTAATACCGTCTTACTCTATCGCTCAGAAGATTATGCTGGCAATGTCGAGAACATTAAAAAAGCTAACTTCACTATATCTAATCAAGGTTTCCTCTATGCTATAACTAGTGCTGGCATATCTCGTGCTATAGGAGCATTACCTGATTCTTCTCAAAACCCTGTATTCGTAAGTGTAGGTAGTAAAGAACCTCGTGATATTGTTTACAAAAATGGTAAACTATTTATAGCAACTGGTTATGGCTTATTTGTCTCTGAAGATGGCGGCAATCACTTTAAGCATTATACCGTAGTGCATGGCTTACCTTCCGATGATGTAAACAAAATTGTAATAGAAAATGATTATTGGTATATTGCTACAAGTAATGGTATAGCTATTTATGATGTGGCAAATGATGAATTTAGCATAATGACAGATAGCAATATCAATGGGAAAAATGTAACCATGCTATATAAATATGGAGATACATTGTATGCAGGAGTATATGAAGTCGGCGCCTATAAAACAAGCGGGGATCCCATTACAAAGAATAATGTATTTACTGATGTAGGCATTGGTACCACAGAATATAATAGACGTTTTACCGACATGGATGCAGATGGCAGTATACTGGCAATATCGGTTTATGCAAGTGGAATATATCTATCAACAGATGGTGGATCTACATGGACATTGAAAAGTCCTACATTTCCAGCAGGTTACTTAACTTCTGTAACTATAGATAACAATAAAGTATATGGCGGTAATGGTTCTACATCATCACCCTATCACATAAGTGTTTATGATATTGATAGTGATAGTTGGTCATATATTGATATTAGTGATTTCTCCTCAAAATCAGCCAAAGAAATGACTCGATTTTTCCGACCCGAAACTAAGTCAAAAGACTTAATGAATTTACCGGTGGGGGTAAAAAATTCAATGGTTCCTTTTTCAGCGAGGGGGTAGTCAATGCTCAAATTATCATACGCCGGATTGGGATGCACCTTTATTTGGCGGCTTATTTCCAATTCCTCCGAGGCGGTGAAAAAATTACATTCCTTAACTGCATTTGGATTTTTATATAATATTTCTCCATCTTCATAACAGCGTAAATAACCTGGATGACCAAAGGGCAAAAGCGCACAGTAATATCCTGCTAACCCATACAAACTTCCGGCTCGTTCGACAATAGTTCCCATATCAAAACATTCCCCGCTATTACTATCGGGTATTGGTTCGGTAATAAAAATTTTCAGGGGAATACCGTTAATC
>JALXDT010000359.1 GCA_027070475.1 Candidatus Aminicenantota bacterium
TATTTACCCCTCGGAAGGGGAGGTGCAGTTCACGATTAATGGAAAAAAATATTATTGGGTAAAAAATAATGAATTTTCTTCAAACAAAAAGAGTGCAATTTTGTATACTTTTACTTATCTTGAAACAGACAGATTTATTGAAGGGAAAATAAAAGTTAAGACTAACTTTCCTTTCATAGTTTCTGTTGATGGGAAAAAAGTTTTTGAAAATACAAAAGAGGGAGAATTAAGAGACTTTAAAACATCTCCTCTCAAACTTGAAACAGGAAAACATAGAATTATGATAAAGTATCTATTTGCCGAAGATATAAAGTTAAAAGCTGATGTTTCCTTTGATCTTTCGGAAAAGTATGATAATGCAAACATTAAAATATCAACAACACCTTTAAGACCAATTAGTTTAAGAGAAATACTTGATCTTGAAAGTGTAAATACTTTGAAAATTAATCCTAATGGAAACAGCTTTGCTGTTCTTCTATCGGAAAGAAATAATGGTAAACTTAAAAGTTGGATTGAGATTAGAGGGGTGAACACAGGAAGGCTTTTAAACTCTTACAGATTTATCGGTAAATTATCCAACTTTAAATGGCGACCGGATGGGAAGGCTTTTACCTTTGTAAGGTATGGGAAAAACGGAGCAGACCTAATATTGGTAAAAAACGGGAAAAATCCAGAGAAACTACTATCTGAAGAAAAGGATTTTTCTAACTATATGTGGAGTCCCGACAGTAAATTTATAGTTTATTCTAAAGTGGAAAAACACAAGGAGTATATAAATGGATTAAAACAACTCTTAAGCACTGAAGATAGGCAGAGGGGAAACAGAAATAAAAGTTATCTTTATATTGTGTATCCTAACGGAGGTTTTAAGCTGAGAATTACAGCAGGAGAATATTCCACAAATCTTTTAGACATTGGGGAAAACGGGAAAATTCTC
Organism: Candidatus Aminicenantota bacterium; assembly: GCA_027070475.1. Taxonomy (GTDB): domain Bacteria; phylum Acidobacteriota; class Aminicenantia; order JAMOAD01; family JAMOAD01; genus JALXDT01. Next base: position 938 of record JALXDT010000359.1, read on the forward strand.
TTTTCAATCTCTACGGTTGATTATAAGCACAGGCCCTATATTAAAAACACTTTTTACTGTTTTGATCCAGTCAAAATGAAAACAAAAAAGCTTTTATCTTCATACTGGGTTTCATTTTTAAAGTGGTATGATAATAATACAATTATAGCACTTGGAGCTCCAGATAGTTTCAATAAGATAGGATTAAACTTAAAAATAAATAAAATTTCAAACCCATATGATGTTCAGGCATACTTTTATAATATTAAAACAGGGAAAGTAATTCCTCTTACAAAAGAGTTTAAGCCTGCCATAGATAATGTTTTTGTTACCAGAAAAAAAGACAAACTTTATTTTCTTACGACCGACAGATCCTATAAAAGTCTCTATGAATACAATATCAAGAAAAAAACATTTAAAAGATTGGTTTCAGATATTGAGATTGTTTCAAAACTATCAATAGCGAGACAAAAAGATATTGGAATTTTTGCCGGAAACAATTCAAACACTCCCCCTAAAGTATATTCGGTGAATCTTAAAACAGGAAAACATAAATTATTATACTACCCTGCAAAAAAAGATTATTCTCAGATCAGATTCGGAAAGGTGGAGGATTGGAATTTTGAAAATAGTGATGGCCAAACAATAATAGGAAGGATATACTATCCTCCAGATTTTGATTCTGAAAGAAAATATCCATTGATCATTTATTATTATGGTGGGACTGTTCCTGTTGATAGAAGTTTCGGGGGAAGATATCCTAAAAATTACTGGGCTGCAAATGGTTATATTGTCTATGTACTTCAACCGAGAGGTGCCACAGGATTCGGACAGGATTTTTCAGCCTATCATGTGAATGGTTGGGGCGGGAAACCCGTTGATGATATAATTGAAGGTGCCAAAAAGTTTTTAAAGGCTCATACCTTTGTAAATAAGAAAAAAGTTGGAATAATAGGTGCATCCTACGGGGGTTATACGACAGAATATCTTGTAACAGTTACTGATATGTTTGCAGCTGCTGTTTCCCATGCCGGAATAAGCCTTCTGCCACACTACTGGGGAGAAGGATATTGGGGCTACACTTACAGTGCGGGAGCAACTGCTTTCTCCTTTCCTTGGAACAGAAAAGATATTTATGTTGATAAGAGTCCTCTTTTCAGAGCTGATAAAATCAAAACTCCTCTATTGCTTTTACATGGAGACTCTGATACAAATGTTCCCACAGGAGAAAGTGATCAACTTTACACCGCACTTAAACTTTTGGGAAGGCCTGTTGAGTATATTAAAGTAAAAGGACAGAATCATTGGATTATGGATTATAAAAAAAGAATCTTGTGGAGCAAAACTATTATTGCATGGTTTGACAGATGGTTAAAGGATCAACCCGAATTTTGGTACTCAATGTATAAAAAGACAAAATAGGAATTGGCACCTTTTCAAATGTGAAACTAATCTTTGTCTTTTAAAATCTCTCTGCCTATAATAGTCCACATCTCAAGTGCACTTGCAATAGGATTTTGATGAAGAGTAGGGAATTTCCCTACCTTGTTTAAAAGAAGAACATCTATCAAAGAGTATATCATCTGCTTGTCATACTCATCATCTTTTATTTTGTATTGTTGAGGGTTTCTATTTGCTATCGCTTCTTTGGCAAAATAGTTACCTTCTTTGTCTTTCTCAAATATTACTATATAAATACAAACATCAGTCCAGCTTCTATGTAAAAATAGCTTATCCTTTTCCCAATAAACAAACCATTTATCCTCCATCTGTTCCGGAATATATCCCCACATTATTTTATCCATTTCTTCTTTTGTATACTTTTTATTCAATTTAATTTTAACAGATTTTTTAGGCATAGATTTTGTCTTCCAATCTCCGGATTGTGCCGCTTTGGTCTGATGTCTTGGGATTAAAGGTAAAAGAATTGTCTTTGGTACCATTTTTTAACCTCCCGAAAATTAAGTATGGAATATTTTAATCTAAGATGTGTATCAAATAATGGTGTATATTTTTTACTTTTTGTTCAGAAGCTCATAAACAGCC
>JALXDT010000360.1:0-2697 GCA_027070475.1 Candidatus Aminicenantota bacterium
GTATCCTCATCATCAAAGGAATAAATATTCTCTTCTGTGAATCTATAATTTCCGTATAAAATTATTCTTTTAAAATCAAGTTTTCCTCCAAAAATAAAAGGAATTCCAACGAACCAGCTGTAATCATTGCTCACAGTTCCTGAATCACTTTTTGTTGAAACCTCATAAGAACCGGAGATATTTTTCGGAATAAAACCGAAAAGAGATATTGCTTTAAAAGGAATAAACTCAAAGTACAAAAATTTATAAACCCCACTTAAGTGCTCTGTTGTAAAACTATGGTTTTCTTCAGCATCTTCGCCTGTTGTAATTTTTTCTACCGTTGAAATTGTGTTTTTTCCGAAAACTCTTCCGTAAGCCGCTCCAATATTTAAAAATTTCACAGGAGTAAAATATATATACAGTTGATAGTACCTATCTCCCTCTCCGACTGAATTTGAGTATAAATAATCACAATCATTGTATTTATAAGAAACTTCCCTGTCAAAAACAGGGAAAAAGGACCCCATTGTGATATTTGCTCCGAATTTTGAAGTCCCGACAATTATATTAACCTTCTCCGGCAATCTTCTTGTAGCTTCCCATTTTTCATCTGTATAATCGTTCAGATCATCAAAAGTTTGAGAAATTTTTTCACTTACAAAGTTTAACTGAAAAAAAGAGCTCAATGTTTTAGGTGAACTATAAAAGGATCTGAATTCATCAACGAATTTCAAATTTGAATTAAAATCTCCGTGGAAAAAATTGTATAGAAGTATTTCATCATAGGAGAAAACAATTCCTGAAAAAATTAAAAAAATAAAAATTAGAACTATTACTATCTTATTAATTTTAATGTTCTTTTCCATCTTGTTTTAGTGAAAAAGTGAAGGAGGGAATTTATCATGTTTTTAATCTGGTTTCCCGCACCCTTTACAAGGTATTGCCCCTTTGAAGCTTCATAACTCCAGTAGATAATCCATGGTCTCCCCTTGATATAGCTTCTCTTTAAGGGACCCCAATATCTACTATCAAGAGAATTATCCCTATTGTCTCCCATAACAAAATAGTAACCCTTAGGAATTTGATCAATCTCAAAATTATCCCTTCTTATATATTCCTCAAAAATAGTGTTATTTCTCGAATAAATATTTTTATCCTTATGATAAACATAGGGTTCTTTCAAAGGTATACCATTTATAAACACCTTTTTATTAACAATTTTAAGATTTTCTCCGGAAAGACCTATTGTTCTTTTTACAAAATCCTTTGTAGGATCCTCCGGAAATCTGAAGACAACAATATCTCCCCTTTCTATATCTTTAATGGGAAGAATTTTTTTCTCCCAGTTAAAAACAGTGTTTGCGTATATAAACTTGTTTACAAAAAGATGATCACCGATTAGAAGGGTATCCTCCATAGAGCCTGTCGGTATGAGAAAGGATTGGGCTACAAAGGTAATTACAAAGAATACATAAATAGCTGTCTCCACTATTAGCTCAAAGTATTCCCTTATAAAACCGTGTTCTCTTTCCTTTTTTACTTTCTTTCCTTTTTTAAAAACCATAGAGAATGGTAAATTATTTTTATAAAATGGTCAAGCATTGGAGAAGATGTTCTACTCGGTTTTTGCTATGAAACTGAAAATTCTATCTTTTAAGTTTATCTTTAGAGCAAAAGGTTTTCTTGACAAAGAAAGACAGGGTTTCTATAATTATAAAGATGAAGTTAAGAAGAGTTCTTTATTATTCTATAAGCGCACTTTTTTTTATTTACACCATCTCAATCATTTTTTCTATTCTCTTGACTGCAAACAAAGAAGATAAAGAGTGGAGAAAAATCCTTTTAAAAGAAAAAATACTCCTCCTTGAAAAAGAAATTATGCCCTTTTTATTAGAAGGAAGATTAGAGAAGATGCCTTCAAAACATTTCCAAAGATTCTCTTTTCCTTTTGCAGTAAAGACGAAAAAGTCTTTTCTTCTCTTTAAAAAAGAACAAAAGATAAAGTTGAGTAAAAAAAACGGAGAGCCTCCTCCTTTGAAAAATCATAAAATTTATAGAAAAGAGATTAAAACCCCTTTTTCAGACTACAATTGGGGGACATTATACATTTATCAAAAAAAAGAACCCTTTTTCACAATGTCCTTAAAACCATACAGACTCTTCTTTTTTTTTATATTTTTTAGCCTTTTCCTCTATATTGCATTAATCTCTATAAAAGAATTTAACACTTTTGATATTAAAAAAAACAGGAGCTTTGGTTTCCTTCCTTCCTCTAAAAAAATGGTTAAAGAATTTGAAAGACTTGAAAAAGAGAAGAATACACTTGAAGAAGAAATAAACAAGATTAAGGAAGATAGAGATAAAGAGTTAATACCAATAAATGAGGCTATCCTTAATATAAAAGAAAAAACGAAAGCACTAACAAAGATAAAAAAGAATCTTTTTGAAGCAAAAAAAAGAGCTTCCTCTCACAATATTATTTTAGGAATAGCTCATGAAATAAATAATCCTTTAACCACAATAGTTGGCTATCTTCAGCTACTCTCCATGAGTAAAACCTTAAGCAAAGAAACAAGAGAAAAGCTTTTAGGAAATGTAGAAAAAATCTTTAACACTAAAGAAAAACTTGAAAAATTAATCTCTCTTTCTCCGGAAAAAGTAAAAGATAGGGTAAACCTTTTGGAAATCTTTATCTCTTTGAAAAATTCTTTCCCC
>JALXDT010000360.1:2707-9825 GCA_027070475.1 Candidatus Aminicenantota bacterium
TAAAAAAAAAAAAAAAAAAAATTTAACAAATAAAAAAAAAGGCGGTAAAAAACTTTTCTTTTTAAAAAAAGGGCAAATTCAAATTTTAGAATTTCAAAATCTTCTCGCGAGAGAAATGAAAAATTTTCTCAATCTTGGAAAAAGAGATAAGAAACGAAATCTCTCTAAAAAAAGAACTAATAGACTTTATCATATTTTTTGAAATCAACGGAACTATAAAACTTTCTATATCGCCACACCATATTAGAATATCAATATACTTTAGTGATTAAATTAATAAAGGGAATCTATTATCTTTTTATACTTCTTCTCAACAAAGGTCCTTTTTACTTTCAAGGTTGGAGTAAGTTCCCCACCTTCAATTGAAAAATCCTCTTTTAAAAGAGCAACCCTTTTTATAACCTCAAAATCCGCAAGATCCGGCACCATTCTTTTAACCTCTCTAAGGAAGAATTTCTCCACTTCTTTGTCCTTTACAAAAGTATCCTTATCCTCTATTTTTTTTCCTATTTTCGAAGAAACATCCTCCATCTTATCAAAATCAGGAATTATTAAAGCTGATAGGTATTTTCTCTCGTTTCCTATCACAACCACATTGTTTATATATGGGCTCTGTTTGATCCTGTTTTCTATTGGCTGAGGAGCAACATTCTTTCCTCCCAAGGTAACAATAATTGCCTTCTTTCTATCAGTAATCACCAAAAATCCATCTTCATCTATAAAACCTATATCTCCTGTTTTAAACCAGCCATCTTCTGTAAAGACCTCTTTTGTTTCCTCCTCTTTCTTATAATAACCTTTCATAATATGGGGTCCTCTTGAAAGAATCTCCCCATCTTCTGCTATTTTAACTTCAACATTCGGAAGAGGCTTACCAACAGTACCTACTTTAAAATCATCAAAGGTATTCACAGCTATTACAGGAGATGTTTCAGTAAGTCCATATCCCTCCATAATAGGAGCACCTATCATAGCAAAAAACTCCCCAACCTTTTTTGGTAATGCAGCGCCACCTGAAACAAAAAATCTAAACCTTCCTCCCAAAGCATGTTTAATTTTACTAAAAACCAATTTATTTGCAAGAGCATATTGAAAATTGTATTTATAGGAGTACTTCTTTCTTTTAACATCAGCCTTCACTTTCTTTTCACCAACTCTAAGAGCCCATTGAAAAATCTTTCTTTTAAGAGGAGGCCCTGCCAATGCTTTATCCACAACCCTTGAATAGATTCTCTCAAAAAGTCTCGGAACGGAAACCATAAGAGTAGGTCTTACTTCAGGAATATTTTTTGCAACTTTCTCAATGCTCTCCGCATATGCAATCGTAGCACCTGCTCGTACATATACCTGAGTAACCATTCTTTCCAAAACATGGGAAAGTGGAAGAAAAGAAAAAACAGTGTCTTTTTCATTTATATCCAGAATTTGAAGAACTGTGTAAACATTTGAAAAAATATTAAAATGTGTTAGCATCGCTCCTTTAGGAACACCTGTTGTTCCTGAAGTATAAATAATGGTTGCAAGGTCATCACTATCTACAACTTTTATCATTTCATAATAATCCTCTTCTGGAAGTTCACTACCTATTTCTTTCAAACCTTCTAAAGTCAGCACCTCTTCTGCAGGAGATTTTTCTTGAAAAGTTATAAAATGTTTTATATTCTTTATTTCCTCTCTAACAGATCTTATCTTCTCCCACTGTGCTTTTGTAGAAAAAAACATTGCCTTGCTTTCTGAATCATTCATTATATAAAGAGCCTGTTCAGCCGGAAGAGTTGGATAGATTGGCACTGTCACCGCTCCTACCGAAAGAATAGCCAAATCAGAAACTAACCATTCATAGCTTGTCTCTGCCATAATATTCACTCTGTCTCCAACCTTTATCCCGATCTGTTTCAAACCAAGAGCTGCTGATATAACATCCTTTCTAAACTGCTTTGTGGAAATTCCCTCATACTTTTTGTTCTTTTTTCTCAGAATATGCTTTTCTTTGTTGATCTTATCAACAGTTTCAATAAAATTTTCCACTAAAGTTTTTTTTGGAATTTCAATTCTTCTCATTGTTCACTCCTTATTTTTGCTATGGATTTTGTTTTATCATCTTTTTTTAGTCTTATTATTCTTACCCCCTGCGTTACTCTTCCCAAGGCTCTTACCTCAGAAAGGTTAACCCTTAAGGATTGTCCCTTCTCTGTTATTACAAGAATGGAATCATTTGCATCTACAACCTCTCCGGCTATTATCTTACCTGTTTTTTCAGTAATTTTCATCCCAAGAACTCCCTTTGAGGCTCTGGAATATCCTCTAAAAAGCTCTAATTTTGTTTTCTTTCCATAACCTCTTTCAGACAGAAGGAAAAGAAAGGCATTTTCCTTTACAACCCTTCCGCCTACAACAAAATCATCCCCCGAGAGTCTTATGCCGATAACTCCTGCAGCTGTTCTTCCCATTTCCCTGACCTCGTTTATCTTAAATCTTAAAACTCTTCCATTGGAAGTAAACAAGATAACCTCTGCATTTTCCTCAACGAGAAAAACATCTATAATCTCATCCCCCTCATTTAAGCTTGCTGCTGTAATACCCGTAACCCTCGGATTTGAAAAATCCTTCAATGCTGTCCTTTTAACCCTTCCCTTTTTTGTAATAAAGAAAAGACTTTTATCCTCTTTAAAATCCCTGACACCAATAATAGAAGCTACTTTTTCATTTTCCTGTATATTGATAAAGTTCACAATTGGTCTACCTTTGGAAGTCAAACCAGTTTCAGGGATATCTATTGTCCTTAACCAATATGCCCTTCCCTTATTTGTTATTATAATCAGATAATCATGTGAAGAAGCTGAAAAAAGGTCTTTAACACCATCCTCTTCCTTAACCTCTATTCCCCTTTGCCCCTGTCCAGCCCTTCTTCTCTGTTTATATGCAGAAGCTGGGGTTCTTTTTATATACCCTGATTCTGTATAAACAATAACAAACTCTTCTTCCTTAACAAAATCCTCCCAGGAAAATTCTTCCACATCTCCTAATATTATTTCAGTACGTCTCTCATCTCCATACTTATCCTTTATCTCTTCTAACTCCTCCTTTATAACCTGATCTATCATTGCCGGATTGGAAATAAGCTCTTTTAAATAGGCTATCTTTTTTATAAGTTCAAGGTACTCCTTATCTATTTTTTCCTGTTCAAGGCTTGTTAACCTTTGCAATTGCATATCCAAAATCGCTTTAGCCTGAATTTCAGAAAGCTCAAACCTTTCCCTTAATCTTTCATTTGCAGTTTTAACATCCTTTGATTTTTTTATTATTGCAACAACTTCATCAATATTTGCAAGAGCTATCTTCAATCCTTCAAGAATATGAGCCCTTCTTTCGGCCTTTTCAAGCTCAAATTTACTTCTCCTTAATACAACCTCTCTTCTGTGCGTAAGGAATAATTTTAGCATCTCAAGGAGATTAAGCTGTTTTGGTCTTCCGTCAACAATTGCAAGGAAAATTATTCCAAAACTTGTTTCAAGTTGAGTGTGTTTATAAAGATTGTTAAGTATTGTCTGAGGTATCGAATCCCTTTTTATCTCAATAACAACACGCAATCCATCCTTGTCACTTTCATCCCTCAGACCAGAGATCCCTTCAACTTTTTTTGTATTCACAAGATGGGCTATCTTTTCCAGTAATTTTGCTTTATTCACTGTATAAGGTAGCTCTGTCACAACAATCTTTTTTCCACCCCTCTTATCTGTTTCAATAACAGCCCTTGCTCTAAGCAGGATCTTTCCTTTTCCTGTTTTGTATGCTTTTATCAATTCATCACTCTTATAACCAATAGCAGCCGTAGGAAAGTCAGGTCCTTTTATTATTTTTAAGAGGTCATCAACAGTAGCTTCTTTATTCTCTATTAAATATATAACACTATCAATTATTTCAACCAAATTGTGGGGAGGAATATTTGTTGCCATTCCTACCGCAATCCCTGAGCTTCCGTTAATCAATAGATTAGGTATTCTTGTTGGGAGAACAACAGGCTCAAGCAGAGAGTTATCATAATTTGGAACAAAATCAACAGTGTTTTTATCTATATCCCTTAACATCTCCTCGGCGATTTTAGACATCCTGACCTCTGTATATCTCATCGCCGCAGGAGGATCTCCGTCTATTGAGCCAAAATTACCCTGTCCATCCACAAGAGGATATCTTAAGGAGAAATCCTGAGCCATTCTTACTATTGAATCATAAACTGCTGATTCTCCGTGGGGATGATATTTACCAATAACATCTCCTGCAATTCTTGCTGATTTTTTGTATGGGGAAGAGTGAGTGTTTCCAAGCTGATGCATTGCGTATATTATTCTTCTGTGCACAGGTTTAAGTCCATCCCTGACATCTGGAATCGCTCTCCCTATTATTACGCTCATAGCATAACTTAGATAAGAATCCTTTACTTCATCTTCAATATTAACAACCTCTATATTTTTATCAAAAAATAATTTTTCCATTCTCTTTCTCCTTAAATATCAAGATTTTTAACCTCAAGAGCATTTTCCTCTATAAAACTTCTTCTCGGGACAACATTGTTTCCCATAAGAATAGAGAAAAGATTGTCTGCAGCCAAAGCATCTTCCATTGTAACCCTTTTTAGCCTTCTTTTATAAGGATCCATAGTTGTTTCCCATAGCTGATTTGGATTCATCTCTCCCAGACCTTTATATCTCTGAATATAAAGACCCCTTTGAGCCACCTCCATTATCTTATCAGCTAATTTTTCTCTGTCTTCTACCTCCTCCTTATACTGCCCTATTGAAATAGTGAAGGGAGCATCCCCTTTACTTTTGAAAAATTCATCCACACTGAGCATTTCATCTATTAAATATGAGTTTACAAAATCCCTGTCTATTCTGAATTTTTTAGAAGTACCAATATCATCAAGATAAATTGTTATCATCCCTTCATCAAAGGAGACAATAAAACCTTCTGATTCAAGAACTCTGTAAATTTTTTCAAGAATAATATCTTCTTCCCTGTGTTTTACATTTTCAATAACAACCTTCAAAACAATATCAACCACTCTCTTATCTATCTTTCTTTTTTTGAGCTTCTCCAGATAATCCCTTATCAAAATCAAACTTTTTGTTATCTCCCTTAGTTTTGTGCCTTTTACAGTCGTTCCTTTTGAAGTCTTAAGAGTCATTTCCTCTTCAACCCTTGCCAATAAATACTGATTTAACTCCCTTTCATCCTTTAAATACTTTTCCTCCTTCCCTCTCTTCACTTTGAAAAGCGGGGGTTGAGCTATATACAAAAAACCACCCTCAACTATTGCTTTCATCTGTCTGAAGAAAAATGTTAATAATAGCGTTCTTATGTGTGAACCATCAACATCCGCATCTGTCATTATTATTATCTTATGATATCTCAATTTCTCAAGATCAAAATTATCTTTACCAACCCCTGTTCCAAGAGCAGATATTATTGTTTTTATCTCTTCATTCTCAAGAACCCTTTCTATATTTGCTTTCTCAATATTTATTATTTTTCCTTTCAAAGGAAGAATTGCCTGAAACCTTCTATCTCTCCCCTGTTTCGCAGAACCTCCTGCACTCTCTCCCTCAACAATATATATTTCGCTTTTAGAGGGATCATTTTCCTGACAATCCGCAAGCTTTCCTGGAAGACTCGCTCCATTTAGAATTGTTTTCCTTCTCGCAAGCTCCTTTGCCTTCCTTGCTGCTTCTCTCACCCTTGCAGCATTTATAGCTTTTTCAATTATAAGTTTTGCAACAGAGGGATTCTCCTCAAGAAAAAACTTTAGCTTTTCATTTACAACTTTCTCAACCAACCCCTTAACTTCGCTGTTGCCTAACTTTGTTTTAGTCTGCCCTTCAAACTGTGGCTCTTTGACCTTCACACTTATAACAGCTGTCATTCCCTCTCTGAAGTCATCTCCTTTAATCTCAAATTTAATCCCTTTGTTCAAATTATATTTTTCAATATAAGAGTTAATAGCCCTTGTAAGTCCTGTCTTAAATCCAGAAAGATGTGTTCCTCCCTCTATTGTATTCACATTATTTACAAAGGATAGTATTTTCTCATTATAACTTCTGTTATATTGGATTGCTATCTCAAGTTTTACATCTTCAATTTCCCCTGAAATATAAATCGGTTTTTTAAAAAGAGGCTGTTTATTCTGGTTTAAATACTTAACAAACTCTTCAATTCCCCCTTTATAGTGGAAGACCTCTCCTTTACCTACTCTATCATCCCAAAACTCTATTTTTAAACCCCTTGTCAGAAAGGCCAACTCCATAAGCCTGTTTCTTATTGTTTCATAATTAAAAACAACTGTTTCAAAGATGTCATCATCAGGCCAAAGAGTTACCTTTGTTCCGGTTTTTTTAGTTTCGCCAATTACCTTTAATTTGGTTTTAGGTACTCCTCTTACATACCTTTGAGACCATACCTTACCATCCCTTCTCACTTCCACTATAAGCTGTTTAGATAAAGCGTTAACCACAGAAATACCAACTCCATGAAGACCTCCAGAGACCTGATAAGCCTTTTTATCAAACTTTCCACCTGCATGCAAAACTGTCATAACAACCTCAAGGGCACTTCTCTTTTCTTCAGGATGTATATCAACCGGAATTCCCCTTCCATTATCCTCAACGGTTACGCTACCATCACTATTTATTGTCACTTTAATATAATCACAATAGCCTGCCAAAGCTTCATCTATTGAATTATCCAAAACCTCATAAACCAAGTGATGTAGCCCCTGTGCACCGGTACTCCCGATGTACATAGCAGGTCTTTTTCGTACAGGCTCCAATCCTTTCAAAACCTGTATATCCTCAGCTGTATAACTCTCATTATTCAAAATCTCTTTTTCTTCCATCATACCTCCACAAGATTATAGTTCTTTAAACTTTCATACTCCCTATTAACAAAAGCCAAAATGTTTTGAATTTTGAACATTTGAAGAGATTCCAAGAGATTACCATTATCAAGATCAGAATCAAAATCATCTATTAAAAGAATAGGTTTTTCTTTCCTTTTATTATAAAAGAGAGTAATATAGCTCTCTATTATATTAAAATATACCATTTTCCATATTCCTTTAGAAC
>JALXDT010000361.1 GCA_027070475.1 Candidatus Aminicenantota bacterium
GAGGAGGAAGCACTGGTATGGGGGGAGGTACTGGAGGGGGAGGAATGGGTGGTGAGAACGCAAGTTCCTCCTCTTTGGAGACAAGTTCAAAATCTACAGTTTGGGAAGACCTTGAAGCTGGTCTTTCATCTATTTTTGGTGAGCAAACGAATCAACCTTCCTCTACAGGTGCAGCGGGAGAGAGAGGTGTTAAAGGATTAAACCTTTCCACTCCGGATGGGAGAAGATTAATAGTAAGTCCTCAAACAGGGATAATTATGGTAACCGATTATCCTGAAAAGGTAAATCTGATAGCAAATTTTTTATCATCTTTTGAACAATCCATACACAGGGAGGTATGGATTGAAGCAAAAATCATAGAGGTGTATTTAGATAAAGCTCATCAGATGGGCGTGGATTGGACGAGTGTATTTTCTTTTGCCAATTTTTATGGCACTTTGCCAAATACAAGTACTCTGGTATTTCCTTCGGCCAATTTGAATACAGGTTCTCCCTCTCTGGAAGGGGTAAATCCTACCTATGGAATTTTTAGATACTCTGTATCAAATGATAAGATTGAGCTCCTTTTAACCGCTCTTTCAAAACAGGGGGAATTAAAAGTTTTGAGTAGTCCAAGACTTTCAACTCTTAACAATGAAAAAGCCATTATCAGAGTGGTAAGAGAAGAGGTCTTTTTTAGCTTACAGAACCAGATAGCTACATCAGTGGGTGGTACAGTTTCTGCTCCAAGTATTAATGTTCAGGTGGTTCCTATAGGAATAGTAATGGATATAATTCCTCAAATTAGTCCAAGCGGGGAGATTATCTTGAGTATAAACCCGGATATCTCTCATCTTGTGGGTGTTAAAAGTTTTGAATCAGAAGGTGCCTCTGCTATGCAACCTGTCATAGATAGAAGATCTGTGGATACTGTAGTTAAGGTTAAAGATGGGGAAACAGTGGTGATTGCAGGGATAATGGAGGAGAGAAAGCAAGAGATTAATAGAGGTATCCCATTTTTAATGAATATTCCATTTATAGGTTCACTTTTTAGAAGAACAGAACAGGAAATAAAGAAAACCGAGCTTGTTATTTTGATTACACCTCATCTTATGGTAGGAAAAGCTATTAAAAATCTTACCGAAAGTGAGATAAAAAGGGTTAAAAATGCCTTATCTCCTTTCCACTTGTCGGATATTATTCCTTTTGAAGAAGGTGTAAAGAGGGAGCTAAAAGAGAAAAAGTAAAATGTATCAAAAGTTTTTTGGATTTAAAGAATCACCTTTTCCTATTACTCCGAACCCGGATTCTTTTTATCTAAGCTCAGAACACCTTGAAGCTCTCCAGCATTTAATTTATGGGATAAACAATGGAGAAGGTTTCCTTCTTTTAGTAGGTGGAATAGGAACAGGAAAAACTACAATTTCAAGAGTTTTAATAAAAAAACTGAAAGATTCTGTAGTTACTTCCCTTATATTAAATCCATTTCTAAATGAGATTGAGTTTTTACAGACTATTCTCTGGGATTTTGGTTTAATCCCTGAAGGAGAATCAAAAAAAGCATTGCTTGATCAATTAAATGAATTTTTGCTTTTTGATGTGGCTGAAAAAGGTAAGAGAGCTCTATTGATTATTGATGAAGCCCAAAATTTAGGATTGGAGATTATGGAGCAAATTAGGATTCTATCCAATCTGGAAACAGATAAGGAAAAATTACTCCAGATATTATTAATCGGCCAAGAAGAGCTTTTTTTTAAACTACAACTTCCCGAATTAAGGCAACTTAATCAAAGAATTTCAATAAGGTATTATTTAAAACCTTTGACAAAAAGAGAAACAAGGGAGTATATATATTACAGAATTGCAAAGGCTGAACCACAGGTAGACATTTATTTTAAAAGAAGTGCCTTAAGGAGAATTTATAAATTTAGCAATGGTATTCCAAGGCTTATTAACCTTGTATGTGATAGAGCTCTGCTGGCTGCTTTTGTAGAAAATAAAACCACAGTAACAAAGTCAATGGTTATAAAAGCTGAAAAAAGTTTAAGAGGAGAAAATTTTGACTCTTTGGAGAAAAAGAAAAAAAGCTCTTTTTTAAAAAAAATTCATTTAAAAAAGGAGAGTGAAATAAAAAATGAGCTTAATATCTGATGCTTTAAAGGAGGCTCAAAAAAAGAGAGATGAGTTAAAAGAAGAGGAGCTTTTAGAACTTAAAGCAAGAGAAATAAAGAGGAAAGAAAGAAATTTTCTTATTAAAGGAATATTAATAACTGTCTTTTTTTTGATTTTAGCTATTGTTCCGGTTTTTTTAATAAAAAAAATACCAACTAAAAGAGTAAACCCTCAAAAGAAATTTGTGCAAAAAAAGTTTAGCCCTAATACTTTAGATCAAAAGAATCCCATAATTACAGAGAAAGGAAAGAAAAAAGAGGGAGAAAAACTCACAGCTCCCTCAATAAAAAAAACTGAGAAAGTTAAAGGATCTTTAACAATAAATGAAAGTAAAGTGGAAACAAAAAAGGAAATAAAAAATAAAGAATCAAGGAGTGTTGAAAAAATCTCTCCTGAGGTCAAAACAAAACCGAAACAAGTTACCAGAGAAAAAGAAACTAATAATGAAATAGTAAACAAGAAAAAAATAGAAAAATCGAAAGAAATTCTAAAATTGCCGAAAAAAACAAAAATTATTAAAAAAACCGAAAAAGCAAAGGATTCCTTAAAGGAAGCAAGGGAATTAATTACTAAAGGAGAATACAATAAGGCAATTGAAATCTTAAGAGATGTAATAAAAAAAGATCCCATTAACAAGGAGGCTCTTTTTGATTTGGGAACTCTTTATCTATTGAAATAAGAGTATTATATAGCCTTTAATTATTTTGAGAGAGCACTCAAGATTGATCCCCAAAATGAAAATCTGTTGTTTAATCTTGGTGTTAGTTTGTTTAAAATGGGTAAGGTGGAAGAAGCAAAGTCAA
>JALXDT010000362.1 GCA_027070475.1 Candidatus Aminicenantota bacterium
TTAAAAAAAGAGGAGATATCCATACTCTCCCTTTCATCCGTAATTTTCTCTCCCTATTTTTTGTATCTTTTCAAAAAAGAGTATCTGGATAAAGATAAAAAAATGTTTATTCTCTTCCTCTCTTATATGACAGGCTTTTTATCTATTATTTTTTTCGGTTTATATTTTTATAAAGAAAAAACAATAAATTTTGATACTTTTAGAGTAAATTTTTCTTTTATACTAATTCTTGTTTTTATTATACTGGCGGCTTCTCTCTTTTCCCTTTTAACATCGAAATTAAAAAGAGAGGAGGTATTGACACTTTCCATAGGAATTTTTGCTGTTGGCGGAGGAATAGCAACACTTTCGGATATAAGCATAATAACCGTCGCAGCTATTCTCTCTTTTCTTTATGTAAATATGCCGTACAGAATAAAGGAGTACAAGCTGATTCCCCATTTAATTCTTTTGGAAAAACCTGTCTATATAATGCTTCTTTTTTTAATACCACTATTTTTCTTTGATATGAGTGATAGAAGAATCTTTTATATAACCTTAATTTTTATTTTCATAAGGTTTATTTTTAAGATTATCGGATGGAAATTTTTAAAGTTAATTAAAAAAGAGATCCCTCTGAATTTGTATCTTCCTTTCGGCCCTCTTCCCTTTGCAATTGGAGTATCTTATTTTTTCATAGTTGGGCAGAGAGCACTGTTAATTTTAAATGTACTGATTCTTTCACAAATTATCTCTGACCTTGTTTCAGCTACGGTTTTCTCTTTAAAAATTAGAGGAGAAAAAAACGAATGATAGTTTCAATAATTCTTATCTTGTTTTACCTCCTCGTAAGACAGATATCTTTTCAAAATATTTTACCTCCCTCTGGAGAATTAACTTTTTTGCTCGGTCTTGTACTTATAGTGTCCTATATTGTGGGAAGGTTAACTTTAAAAGCAAAAATTCCTATGATTACAGGATACCTTTTGACAGGGATTATAATAGGTCCGTATGTATTCAATATAATTACTCAGAAAAATGTGGAAAGCCTGAGCCTCATAAATGAGATAGCTTTAACTATCATAGCTCTATCCGCAGGAGGAGAGCTTGAAATAGACAAATTATTTAAAAAAATAGGCTCACTTTCAGTAATAATTTTTTTTCAGGTCTTCATTGTTTTTTTGGGGGTAGGTGCTTTATTCTTTTTTCTTTTTAAAATTACCATTTTACCTTCAATACTAACACAAACCTCAATTTTACCCTTCTCTATTGCCTTTGCAATACTGATGGGAACAATAGCCACTGCAAAATCACCCTCAACAACAATTGCAATAATCATAGAAACAGGTTCCAGAGGAGCTTTGACAGATACTGTGCTTGCCATTACTGTTTTAAAGGATGTTGTAATTATTGTAATGTTTACTTTATCAATGGCTCTTGCATCAACAATATCCGTAGGAAAAGGGGGACTTAATATTTCCATTTTAAATGAATTGTTTTTAGAGATATTAATAGCTGTTCTAATAGGACTTTTTATCGGTTTATTGTTAGCTTTTTACTATCTTTATATCAATAAATATAATATTTTGTTTTTAATTGCATTGAGTTTTTTGATTTCAGCCTTTTATTTTCAGTTTCACTTTCATTTTCTTTTAAGCTGTATGGTGGCAGGAGCCTTTGCAACAAATGTTTTTAAAAAAATAAGGGAAAGTTTTCATTCATCAATAAAACAGGCATCCCTTCCGATATTTATTATATTTTTTACAATAACAGGAGCTGATCTGAATCTTTCCATCTTCAAAAAATATTGGATTTTCGCTTTGATATATGTAATAGCAAGAGCCGGGACAACTTTCCTCGGAACATATTTAGGTGCCTATTTAAAAAATGAAAGTTTTAAAATCAAATATTTAAGCTGGCTCGGATTTTTGGGGCAGGCAGGTTTAACCATCGGATTTTTAAATATAATTGAGAGACAATTTCCCTCCGGAGGCTATATAATAAAAGATATTGCATTGGGGGGAATAATTTTAAATCAAATTTTCGGCCCCATAGGATTCAAGTGGGCTCTTGAAAAAGCAGGAGAAGTTAAGGAAAAATTTATAGCAAAAATTTAGGGTTTCTTAACAATCAAAAAGATTACTTTCAAACTTATCCCATATTCTTCAAATCAACCTCTATTTATGTTATATTTTAATAGTTAAGGAGGAGCAGATGAGTTTAAATGATAAAATAATAAGCATAGGTTTTAATAATTATATTATGACTGAAAAAATATCAGCCATTACATCAACAAACACAACGCCCATAAAAAAAGCGATAAAACTTGCAAGAGAAGAAAAAAGATTAATAGATGCCTCTATGGGGAAAAAGGTGAAAACAGCTATCTTTCTTGATTCGGGATTCATTGTTTTATCCGCCCTCGCACCTCAGACCCTTTACCAGAGACTTGCGGGAGAGGAATGAAAAAAAATATCATATTCACATTGACAGGACCATCTGGTGCTGGAAAGTCCACTCTGATAAAGGGAATAAAGCAAAAGTTTGATGTTAATTTTTCAATCTCCCATACGACAAGAGCTCCGAGAGAGGGAGAGAAAGAGGGAGTGGACTATTTTTTCATCAGCGATGAAACATTTGATAAAATGCTCAAAGAGGGGGATTTTCTTGAATGGACGGAAGTTTATGGAAATAGATATGGTACATCAAAGAGGGAGATAGAAAAACTTCTGAAAAAAGGAAAGGATATTGTATTGGACCTTGACCTCAAAGGAGCTTTGAGAGTAAAGGATTTTTTCAAAGATGCAATTGTGATTTTCATAGGAACAGAGAATCTAAAAGAATTAAAAAACAGGTTGAGAAAGAGAGGGGAGAGAGATTTTGAATTAAGATTATCATCCGCAAAGGAGGCTGTTGAAAAACTTGATAATTTTGATTATTTGATCATTAACAAAAAAATCGAAGAATCCTTAATGAAACTTGAATCAATTTTTATTGCAGAGCATTTGAAAATAAGAAACCTTTACCTTAATAAATACAAAGAGGATTTTTTAAAATGAAAAAAGTTCTTTTGGGAGTTAGTGCATCCATATCAGCATACAAAGCTGTGGAAATAGTAAGACTTCTTAAAAAAAGAGGCTATAAAGTAAAGGTATTAATGACTGAGGATGCAACAAAATTCATATCTCCGCTGACTTTTGAAGTGGTTTCCGAAGAGTCTGTAATTGTTGACCAGTTTAAAGATGCGGATAGTAAAAAGGTGGAACATATAAGGCTTGCAAGGGAATATGAGCTTTTACTTATTGCACCGGCTTCCCTTGATTTAATAGGAAAACTCTCCTGCGGGATTGCGGATTCTTTTTTAGCCCTTATTTTTTATGCTTTTGAGAAAAAAGTGCTTATATCTCCCGCAATGAATAGTTCTATGTACAATCATCCTGTAAATCAAAAAAATATCAAATATTTGAAGAGTATTGGTGTTGATTTCATAGAGCCTGATTCAGGTTCGCTTGCCTGCGGAGAGGAGGGGATAGGGAGATTGCCTTCCCCTGAATACATTGTGGAAAGAGTTGAAGCAGAGCTTACAGATAAAATCTTGAAAGATAAGAAAATTCTTATTACAGGTGGTCCTACAAGAGAGAAATTTGATGATTTCAGATTTTTATCAAATCCCTCCTCAGGGAAAACCGGTCTGTTTTTGGCGGAAAAAGCAAGAAATTTCGGAGCAGAGGTTATTTTGATCTCTGGGAAGACAGCCTTAAAAAGACCGTGGGGTGTTGAGTATATTGAAATCTCAAATGCCCGGGATATGGAAAGAGAGGTAAAAAATAGGATTAAAGATATTGATATCCTTATTATGAGTGCTGCTGTTGCTGATTTCAGGCCAGAAATTTATAAAAAAGGGAAGATAAAAAAGGAAAAAATCAAAGATACTTATGATTTAAAACTTGTGAAAAATCCGGATATTTTAAAGGAAGTTTCAAAAGCAAAAAAGAAAGGGCAGATTTTCGTCGGATTTTCAGCTCAAGAGAACCTTAATATGGATGAAGCAAAGAAAAAGCTCAAAGAAAAAAAGCTTGATCTCATAATATTGAATAAAATTTCCGATAAAAGAGGCGGTTTTGAATCCGATGAAAATAAGGTTATCATAATATCAAAGGATGAAGATATTGAAAAAACAAAGTTTTTAACCAAGGAAGAGATAGCGGAAAAGATTTTGAGATTTATATATGAAAAATGGGTAAAAAAAGAAAAGTAGAGCAACTCTTTTTTCTAAAAGAGATAGGAGTTAACTTTTTATCTCCGGGTGAGGCGGAGAAAATAAGAAGGGAACTTCTGATAAAACCAGCAAGCAGAGAAAAAGGTGGAGAAAAGCAGAAAACAGATGAAATTACTTCCTCCAAAGAAAAATTTTTAAAAGAGATTGAGGAAGAGGTTGCCACCTGTAAAAGGTGTGAGCTTTATAAAACCAGAAAAAACTATGTTTTTGGAGAAGGTAATATAAATGCTGATATAATGTTTGTGGGTGAGGCTCCGGGAGAAGAGGAAGATAATCAGGGAAGACCTTTTGTAGGTAAGGCGGGGAAAAAACTCACTGAGATGATAGAAGCCATGGGGTATAAAAGAGAGGATGTTTTTATAGGAAATATCGTAAAATGCAGGCCTCCTGGTAATGCCACCCCCACCCCGGCTATAAGAAGAACCTGTTTTCCCTATCTTCAAAAGCAAATTGCAATAATAAGGCCCAAAGTTTTAATAGCTTTAGGAAATGTCGCAGCTCAAACATTACTTGATACAAAGGAGACTATAACAAGGCTAAGGGGGAAATTCGGCGAATATCAGGGGATTCCTGTTATGCCGACATTTCATCCCTCATATGTTATTAGAAATTACACGATACCGGTAAGAAAAGCTGTATGGGAAGATCTGAAAAAGGTTTTAAATCTGCTTAATGAGAATAGCTGACATCCTGATAAATATTCCTGTTTACAAAAACTATGCTTATATCACTGATGATGAAGATATAGTTTTAAGAAGGGTGAAGATTCCCTTTGGCAGCAGAAGTACTCAGGGGTTCGTCTCAGGTTTGAGGGATTTTCAAAAAGCTTCCTACAAATACAAAAAAATATATGAGGTTTTGGATAAAAAAAACTTCATCAGTCAGGAACATTTTAATTTTTTAGTGAAAGTTTCGGATAATTTTTTACTCCCTAAGGGAAAAGTTTTGTTTTTATCATTACCTCCGTTTTATGATTTTGAAAAAGAAATATTTTTTTACAGAGGAGAAGGGCAAAAAGGTAATATTTTCTTAAATATAGGTGAATTTGATTTTCCCGGGATTATCTCCGAAGCTGAAAAAGATGTTTCAGAGGGAAAGGATGTCAGATTTGTTTTTTCAGATTATTTCACACAGGAGCAATTTCTTGAAACAGTTTCCAAAATTTCGAATTTGTCTTTCTTAAAATTCGGAGACAGTAAAAAATCCGGAAAGGTGTGGGAGAGCTTTTTCAGAGGAGAAGGTAATGTGGTTTCGGGGATTTTATATCCTCTTTTTCTTCCGAAGAGAAGAGAAACTGTAATTTATCTTATAGATGAGGGACCCCAGAAATTTTACCTTGATCATCCTTTTCCAATTGATCTTAAAGAGTTGTCCTTTTTTTCATACAGAGAACAAAACTATTCCCTTAAAATATTTTCTATTTCCCCTTCACTAAAAACATATAATTTTGTTCGCAAGGAAATGGGTAAAATCAAGAGCAATGAATTATCAAAAAAAAGAATACTTATAGCTCCCATCAAAAGAAACACTCTTACAAAAGAGCTCAAGGCAAAGGTTAAAGAGAAAGAAAATAAAGTTCTTTTTTTAATAAACAGGAATGCAAAGAAAAGATTTTTATACTGTCCCAAATGCAGAACAGTTTCAACCTGTCCGGACGATGGCGCGACTCTTCTTTTCAATGAGGAAACTCAAAAGGTGTTTTGTCCTGTCTGCAAAAAAGAGTTTGATTATCCCTACAAATGTCAGATATGCGGAACAAAGGTTGCAATCATCGGAGGTGTGGGAATATCTTCACTGGAAAGAACTTTAAGAAAAAGTTTTGAAAACTCATCATTTGCAAAATATTCAAGAAAAGAGGTTTCAAAAAGCAAAAAGGAAAAGGCTCTGATAGATTCTTTTTTAAAGGGTGAAAAGGATTTTCTCCTGGGTACTGAAATATCCATCAAACCCTTTACGATAAAAAATTTAAATCTGATCATTTATTTTTTCCCCGAACTTGATTTGGGAACGGAAAATCCCGAGCTCACGGAAAAGATTTTCTATAATCTTTCGGCTCTTTCATCAATGTTATCTTCAGAGGGAGAGCTGATAATAAAAAGTAAGATCCCGGATTTTTATGCGATAGAGGAATTTATAAAAGGCGATTACAAAAGTTTTATTGAAAAAGAGAGTAAGATAAGAAAAGATTTAAAATATTTTCCATTTTCAAATTTCATAATTATAGGAGTTTCCTCAAAAACAAAGGATTTTTCTCTAAAAAGGATAAAAAAATACAGAAAAATTCTGAAGGGAAATATTGAAGAAATTTACGGTCCCTTTTATAAAAAGAAACCAGACGGGGAAAATATATTTTATCTTGTTTTAAAGGGAAAGGAGCTTGATCCTTTAAAGGATATTATTATTGAAAAAATTTTCCCTGTTTCCGACACTTCCACATCATTCTTTATCAACCGTTTTATTTGATTTTTTCCAAAAATTTTTCCACTTTTTTAACAGTATCCATTGCATCCTTGCAGTATGCGTCCGCTCCTATTTCTCTTGCAAAAGAGGGAGAAACCGCAGCTCCGCCGATAAAGACCTTTGTATCAGGGATAATTTTGTTTTTTAAAGAAATAACAACTCCCATCTCTTCCATAGTGGTTGTCATCAAAGCTGAAAGGCCTATGAATTCCGCTTTTTCCTTTAAGGCTGTTTCCACTATCTCTTTCGAGGGAACATTTTTTCCTAAATCTATTACATCATATCCATAATTTCTTAAAACAAGGGCAACAATATTTTTCCCTATATCATGAAGATCACCTTTGACAGTTGCAATTACAATCTTTGCTTTCTTTTTTGCCTTTCCCTCCACTTTTAAATTCTTTTCAATGATTTCAGAAGCACTCTCCATTGCTTCGGCTGATAAAATCAGCTGGGGCAAAAAGTATATCTTTTGTTCATAAAGCTCCCCAACTTTTTTTAAAGCAGGAGAGAGGATTTCCTCTAAAACATCAAGGGGAGCCCTTCCCTCTTCGATCAGCTCTTCAGTTAATTTTTTTGTCTCTTCCTTTTCCCCCTCTATTACAGCCTGAAAAAGCCTTTCCTCCTTTGTCTTCCCGCGTTTTTCATCCTTTTCCTCTTTATCCTCAACATTAATTTCCATACCTCTGTAATAGTTAACATAGTTTACAAGTCCCTTATCCCTTCCTGTTATGGCATCGGAGGCTCTTATTATATTTAATATTTCTGTTTCAAGAGGATTAAGAATAGCTGAATCAAGGCCACTGAATATTGCATTTGCAAGAAAAGTTCTGTTCAAAACAGCTCTTACCGGAAGACCGAAGGAAAAATTAGAAAGTCCGATAACAGTGTTAAGCCCCATCTCTTTTATTTTTTTTATGGCTTTTATTGTCTCCTCTCCGTTTTTCTGAGATGTTGAAATCGTAAGGACAATGGGATCAACTAAAATATCTTCCTCTGTAAGACCATAATCAAGGGCTTTTTTGTAAAGAAATTCTATTATTTTCACTCTATCTTCAGCCTTTTCGGGTATTCCTTTTTCATCTAATGCCAAAAGAATAGCTCCGGCTCCATATCTTTTTGTCAGAGGAAAAAGATTTTCAAAGGAGGAAGGATCCCCTGTGATGGAATTTATAAATGGCTTTCCGCTATAAACCTTTAAAGCCGCTTCTATTGACTCTTTTTTATTGTTATCTATGAGAAGAGGTAATTTTGTTACTTGTTGAATCTGTTTTATTGCATCCGCATAAAACAGTGGTTTTTTATCCCCTGTTCTTCCGAAATTAATATCAAGGGCATGGGCTCCCGCCTCTTCCTGCTTTCTTGCCAGTCTTCTTACAATTTCAAGTTTTTCCTCTTTAAGCTCTTTTAAAAGTTTCTTTTTCCCGAAGGGATTTATATTTTCTCCTATTATCTTAAAGGGGAGGTCTGAGCCTGCTTCAAATATGGAGTTCCTGCTTGTGATTACTGTTATGTTTCCCTTCTTTCCCTTAACTTTCTCAGGCTCTTTTCCTTTGTATTTGTCTGCTATCTTTTTAATGTGCTCAGGGGTTGTACCGCAACAGCCTCCCACTATGTTAACTCCGTTTTCATAAAAGACATCCACATATTTTATGTATTCGTCAGGGCTCATAGGGAAAACTACTTTCCCGTTAATTTTTTCTGGAATACCTGCATTTGCATAAACGATCATAGGCTTTTTCCAGTATTTTCTAATCTCTGCAACAAAATTAACGAACTCCTTCGGATGCCCGCCGCAATTTATACCGAAAATATCCGCTTCCGTTGAATTAAAAGTTGCGGCTGTAATTGAGGGTGAAGAGCCTGTCAAGGTCAGTCCCCCTTCAAGAGGATAGGAGACGGAAACCGCGACAGGTATGGAACTTGACTCCTTTGCCGCTCTTAATGCAATCTTTGCCTCTGCTATGTCTATTTGGGTTTCTATTAAGATAAGATCAACTCCTCCATCACTCAAAGCTTTTATCTGTTCATAATATGTTTTAAAAACAGTATTCTCGTCCAATTCGCCGAGAGGGGAGATTAATTTCCCGAGGGGGCCCACGGAACCAGCGATAAAAATATCCCGTCCCGATTCTCTTATAGCCTCCCTTGCGATTTCAATGGCAGCTATATTAAGCTCCCTTATCCTGTCTCCCAGACCGTATTCATCAAGCTTAAGCCTGTTTCCTCCGAATGTATTTGTCTCTATTATATCAGCGCCAGCTTCTATGTAACTTTTATGTATTTCCTTGATTAAATCTCTCTTTTCAATATTTAATAATTCTGGACATCCGAAATCAGCCGAGCCCAATCTTTTCATAATTTCTGTTCCCATTGCTCCGTCAAGAATTAAAACTCTTTTTTTAATTTCATCCAAAATCTTCATTTTTCCACTCCTATTATTGCCGTTATTGTCTTTTGAGGTAAGAGAAGATTTGTATCTGTTATACTTACCCCTATTTTTCCAAGGGAAAGCTCTTTGAAAAGTTCTTTCTGGAAAGAGATATGAAGATCACCGTATCCCGGGCTAAATCTTCTTGTTAAAGAGTATCTGTTCTGCCTTGCTTCTATATCAAAAAAACTGTTTATTGAATTTGCGGCACCTTCCACAGCTTCACTTCCCACTGCATCATAGATCAAAGCTTCATTAAATACTCTCCTTTCTTTCAATTCCTTTATCTTATTATCAATAAACCAGCCAATTGTAACCCCGAAAAATATGGCTGCGAAAGAATCTGACAACAATTTTACAATATCTTTGCTTTTGATTTTGAGATCAGTGTTTTTAAATAAAATAGTATCCTCTTCCATCTTTGAAATTTTCCTTACAATATAAACGGCATTTGCCAATGCTTTCTCCTGAGTCTCCTTTAAAATAAAATCTATTTTCTCTGCAAAAGAGGAGGAGACTTTTGTTTTATCTCTTTTATAACCTAAAAGGGAGAGTACATCCTTTTTGTTAATCATATAAGATATTCTTTCCTTAACTATAATCCTGTCAAAAATCATGGTTTTTTAATTATACTATCTGAATAAGAAAAAAA
>JALXDT010000363.1 GCA_027070475.1 Candidatus Aminicenantota bacterium
TAAAAATACATTCTAATATTTATGGAATCAAATAGTTTTGTTCCAAGCCTCCATCTGTTGGGATAGATATTCTTAAGTTTTACATGATATGTAAACATGTAATTTCCCGGAATAACAGGAATAAAATCACTTAAAACCCCCTCTCCCACTTTATCCGTTTCATTTTGAATTTCCTTTCTTTCTATTTTAACAGCTTTCTTCCCTTTAAAAACATCTGAATTCTTATATTTTTTACTTTCAATGGTTACCCAATAAACATTGGAACCAATAAATTCCCAATGTTCCGGTTTGGTTTTCCCTTTCTCAAAAGAAAAATTTTTAACAAGATTACCTTTATTAAATTGATTTATACGAATTTTTAGAGGGACTAATAGAGGGTCATGGATTATTTCCTGTATTTTCTTATAATCAGTTCCTCCCCCATACAAAACAAAATTTACCAAAGAAAAAAAAATGATTGGAAGATATTTAATTTTTTTCACTATTCAAAACCTCCTTAAAAACTTATTGTTTCTACAAGAAACCCTATTAAAAGATAATGTAAATTAAACAGCCTTTATCTTTTATTTCTTTTAAAAAGCAAATCTTTACCTAAAAAACTTTTCTATTTAGCCTTTCCTCAATTTTCTTACTAATAAACCTCAAAATAGAATTCGGAGGTTGGTCTGCACTAATATAGTGAACATCATTTCCCCAAAAATCATAATAATTTTCTCTTACCTCTTTAAGAAATTCAATACTTTCAAAAAGTGAGTCCTTTTTTCTCCCAGAAATTCTTTTCCAAGCTTCATCTACCGGCAAATCAAGAATAAAAAGCATTTCAGGAGGGGAGCAAATTCTTAAATTCTCCCTGAGAATTTTTCTTTTATCAAGGCCAAAAGCTCCCTGATAGGCATAGGTTGAATGATAATAACGATCAAGAATAACTATATAACCCTTTTTAAGATAAGGCAAAAGATTGTTTTTAAAATTGTATTCTCTATCTTTTAAAAAGAGATTATACTGCTCTTCAGGAGTTAACCCATTAGAATATTTAGCTTTTTCTCTGATTTTTTTGCCCCACTTTGAATCAGAAGGCTCTCTGAACTTGATAATCTTCCTTTCTCTTTCCTTAAAATATTTATACAAAAGTTCTGCCTGAGTGCTTTTCCCCGAACCATCTATCCCCTCAATAACAACAAGAATCCCTTTATAGGACAATCTTTTTAATGAATAATTGTAAAATATTTTAAAAGGAGTTAGAAATTCGTTAGAAAATTTAAATTCCTTTCCGTCCAGAGATAAAAATATATTTTTATATCCTTTTTTTAAGAGAGAGTTTTTTATATTCTCTAAATAATTTTTAAACTCCCCTTCAGAAATCACTCCCTTTTCCCATTTTGCCAATTTTTCACTTACTTCTGATAGGGGAACCTCATAATAAAAAGTTTTATCTTTAAAAAACCAGAGTTTGTCAGAGACTATCATAGCCACTTTACTTTTCTTTGAAAGAAAATACTTAACCTCTTCCACAAGATTAAAAACAGAATGATCTATTTCATTCTTATATATTTTAAAAAACTTATTGTTAAAGGAAAGAGAAAGATCGTACGGAAATAATAATTCTTTTTTGAATTTTATCGGATGAATAAACCAAAAATTATCATATCTCTTTTTTGATAAAAGTTCCACCTCTCTATTACACTGAGAAACACTATCCAAAAGGACTAAAAAATCTTTCATATTATTCTATTTTTAATGAACATAGCTTCCAGCATTAATATCAAATGTTCCACCTGTGGCATGATCAGCTAACCCACTCGAAAGAAAAACAACAAAGGGTGCAATATCCTCGGGTGTGGTTAATTTATTTAATGCAATATCATCAAGAGCTATGCCTTCACCATACTTATCCATAAAATCCTTGGCCATATCTGTTCTAACAAATCCGGGTGCAATAATAAAAGCCTTTATATTCTCCTTACCAAAGCCTCTTGCTATTGTTCTGGTTAAAGAAACAATCCCTCCCTTTGATGCAGCATAAGCCATATAATCAGGGGTATCTCCCCTAAAAGCTGCCCTTGATGCAATATTTATAATACGGCCACCACCAATTTTTAAAAAATGCTCTATTGCAAGCTTACACAATAAAGCAAGAGAGCTTAAGTTTACCCTTAATGTTTTCTCCCAATCCTCGATCCAGCTCCCTGACTCCTTTAAAATAGGAGAATCTATTGCTATTCCAGCATTGTTAATTAAAACATCTATTCTTCCAAACTTATTTATAACATTTTTAAAAAGTTTCTCAGTTTCTTTTAACTCCTCAAGATTAGCCTGAAAGAGCTCTCCCTTATAACCGGAATTTTCTTTTAAGAGCTTTTCAATATTTACTCTATTTTTATTATAGTGAAGTGCAACTTTTGCTCCACTCTCAAGCAATGCTTTTGCTATTCCAAAACCAATTCCTCTGCTTGAACCAGTTAATAATATATTTAAATTCTTTAAATCTATAATCATGGGAAAATTACTGCATCTTTTAGTTTTTTCCCTTTTATCTCATCATTGTATTCTGAAATGGCATCCGCTAATCTTTTCACCCCCTCTCTGATCTTCTTCGGGGAAGGATAGGAAAAGTTTAATCTAAAGGCATTTTTCATTTTAGCCTGTGGATGAAATGCATCACCAACAACATAAGCAACTTTTTTATCTATTGCTTTTAGGAAAAGCTCTCTTGAGTCCATATATTCCGGAAGAGTAACCCATAAAAACAATCCTCCATCAGGCTTTGTCCATTTTAATCCTTCTAAACTTGGCATCTCTTTTTCAAGAGATTCAAGCATTATCTCCATTTTTTCCTTATAATTTTCCTTAATGAGTTTTATCTGTTTTTTAAGATAACCCCTCCTTAAATACTCATAGGTGATAGATTGAGTAAACGGGGAGGTGCAAAGATCCGCAGCTTGTTTTGCCATTATAATTTTTTCTATAATTTCTTTAGAACCAACAATCCACCCTAACCTGAATCCGGGAGCAAATATTTTTGAAAAGGTAAAAAGAGAAATAACCCTTCCACTATTTTCAAGAGAATATATCGGAGCAACAGTCTCTCCTCGGTACCTTAACTGTCTGTAGGGGGTATCTTCTATAACAATTAGATCATACTTTTCAGCAATTTCCAGTAAACTTTTTCTCCTTTCAAGAGAAGTTGTTATCCCAGAAGGATTCTGGAAATCAGGGATAATATAGATAAGTTTTAACTGGCTTCTAAAACCATTTTTAATAAGTTCAACAATTGACTTTTCGAGTTCCTCAGGCAAAATACCATCTTCATCACTCTTTACGGGAACCATTCTCGCACCATAAGAGTTAAAAGCCTGAATTCCTCCAACATAGGTTGGTTCCTCAACAAAAACAACATCCTTTCTGTTTAAAAACACTTTAGCTACAAGATCAAGTGCCTGTTGAGACGCAGAAACCACAAGAATATTTTCGACCTCTGTTTTTAACCCCTCTTCTTCCATATGTTTAACAAGTTCTTCTTTTAACCGTGTATCACCCTCTGTAGGACCATATTGAAGAGCAATTTTCCCTTCTTTTTCCAGTATATAATCTGTAACCTCCTTCACTTCTTCCACAGGAAAAAGCTCAGGAGCAGGAAGCCCCCCAGCAAAAGATATAATCTCAGGTCTTCTCGTAACTTTTAAAAGTTCTCTTATTTCAGACCTTTTCATCCCCAAAGCATTTTTCGAAAAAAGCTTTTCAAGATTAATCATAATTCCTCCTATTTTCTATTTTTTATTATATCCATTAAATTAAGATTTGTTTTCAAATCATAAAAAATTTTCTCTGGAGAAGATGTGGAATAAATTTCAAGAAGTGAGATTCCCCTTGATATTTCTTTTTTCTTTTCAGGATCACTTATGCGAACTTTTACTTTGTTTAAAAAAACCAATGTTCTGCGAAACAATTTTCTATTTTCCTCTTTATAAACACCCTTGCCACTGCTTAGATAGGTCTTCCCCCACAAAAGTAAAAGCTTTGAAAATTCTTTTTTTAAATCTGGGTTTTTATTGAAAAAACTGTTGTATTCTCTGCTCAATTCATAATAGAAATCCACATTTTCCTTTAAAGTATTCCCCTTAGAAAATAATAGTTTTTTCTTTTCTTTTCTCAGGTTTTCCAAAAGATCTTTATTGTAATAAAGAAAAGAGTTATAAGCACAGGCTTTCTTTCTTTCATTTTCATCATCATTATTCTCAATAAAATCTGATTCATTGGCTATGAAATTTTTATAGGTATAATAGGCTTTCTTAGGAGTATTATCAGATCTTAGAATTCCATAATGGGAAACATTTTCAATGTCTTTAATCTCATAAAAAAATATTTTGTCAACTGATGTGGAATTCAAAACTCTTTTTAGCAGATTCAAGTAATTTGTTGCCTGTATATCTTCAGAAACAACATCAGTAGACCATCCGGTTTCCGTAAGCCAGAGTTCTTTATCTCCATAACCTGTTATAGTTTTTATATTTACAACAGAGGGATAAACTTCATCCCCCTCTTCAATCTTTTTCATAATAGCATCAGCACCTCTATTATCATAGATATGAATTGATACAATATCGATAAACTTTTTTCCTTTATTTAAAACTGTTTTCATATATGTATCCCACCTCGATTCAGGAGAGGTAGAATAGCTTATTTCAGGTGCAACTATCTTTGAGTCCGGATCTACTGCTCTTATCTCCTGTCCTGCCGGAATTAAAATTTTATCAAGATAATCACGAGGATTTCCCGAAAAGAAATCTTTTAAATTAGGTTCATTCCATATAGCCCAATAATGAACCTTCCCTTTGTATCTTTTAACTGTTTTTGAAACAAATCTCCTCCAATATGAAACATCAAGAGGAGGAAAACTTTTATCTTTACCTCCATTGGCCCAAGAGGGAGTATATGCCAGAATTAACAGAATTTTAAGTTTCTTTTTTACAGCAAAATTTATAGCATCATCCAATCTGCCAAAATCAAAAATCCCTTTGTTCTTTTCAATTTCATTCCAATCAGCATCAACTCTAATCCACCCGATATTAGCTTCTTTGACTTTTTCTAAAACCGAAGGTCCCCATACATGAGTGTTAATACCATAAATATCCGCAGGTCTTGTTTTCACAGGGAAGAACCAAAGGCTCAAAACTAAAACAATATAAATTGCTCTTTTCATAATAAAATATATCAATAAAGAGTGATTCAGTCAATTGGAAATAGAGAAAACTTTTTTTAACAAATGTTATAAAAATAAAACATATATTAAGAAAGAAAAACAGGAAAAATGTTATAATTTAAATGGAACAAATTTTGATGTTTTTTTTATGAAATTTTATTATGAGGAGAAAACTATGAAAGAGAGAGTTTTTTTCTTGGTTGGAACTATTCTCATCCTTATGTTCACTCTTAATTCAAATTGTTTATCCCAAAATAACAACAATATTTTCGGTTCATCAGAAGAAAATATGTTTTCATTAATAGGTAAAATCTATTATATCTCTGAGGGAACCGAAGCCCTCCCCGATTTCTCAAAGTTGAAACCTGTGGGCAAAATTTTTACCAGAGTGCTCAACATCAAACCAAGAAAATTTTCCGAAGGATTTCCCGGTGTAAGCAAAAGGTTTGAATGGTTTGCAATTGATTACAGAGGAAAGTTTTATATCTCAGAAGATAAAGAGATGGAATTTTCCCTTTTAAGTGATGATGGTTCAAAACTTATAATAGACAATAAATGTATAATTGGTAATGATGGTATCCACCCTCCGATAAAAAAGAGAGGAAAGGTTTTTTTAAAAAAAGGGTTTCACAAAATTGAAGTACAGTATTTTCAGGGACCTCGCTATCAGGTAGCACTTGTTTTATCTTACATAAAGAATGGGAAAGAAATCCCTTTTAATATTAAAGATTTTATCCCTTTAAAAATAAATGAAACAAAGTGTAAAATTAACTTAAAAATAGGAGATAAAATTCTCTTTGATTTCAATAAATACAATCTGAAAAAAAGTGCTGAAGAAATTTTAGTTCAATTGATAAAAGAGTTAAAAAACATTAAATTCAAAGAAATTATTATAGAGGGGCATACTGATAGCATAGGAAGTGAAGTTTACAATTTAAAACTCTCAAAAAAAAGAGCTGAGGCAGTGGCAAACTTTCTAATACAAAATGGTTTACCTGAAGAAAAAATAAAAATCATTGGTTATGGAGAAAAGAAACCCATAGCATCAAACAAAACTGAGATAGGCAGGGCAAAAAACAGAAGAGTTGAAATAAAAATTATAAAAGAATGTAAGGAGAAAACTCAATCAGAGAAAGAACTGACAAAAATAACACTTTTAAAAATCTCTGAGAATCCCTCTCGTTTTACTGATAAAA
The DNA here is from genome assembly GCA_027070475.1 of Candidatus Aminicenantota bacterium. Classification (GTDB taxonomy): domain Bacteria; phylum Acidobacteriota; class Aminicenantia; order JAMOAD01; family JAMOAD01; genus JALXDT01. The sequence goes on from JALXDT010000363.1 coordinate 6,397, forward strand.
CTATCATAATAACAGGATATGCAAAGGGGTGGGCAGCTAAAGATATTCCCGAAAAAATAAGAAACCTTTTTTTAAATCTTCCTCTTGCAAAAGGTAATACAGGCCTTTCAAGAAATTGGGGAAGTTTTACTGATGGAACAGCTGTTATTCTCTTTCCTGTAGCACCTACTGAATTTGGGAAATTCAGGGTGAAATTTAAAATCATAACAACAAATAATGAAAGATGGTATGTAAAAGTGTTTGACATAAAAAAAACAGAGGAGGAATGATAGAATGAAAAGAATTTTTCAAACATTTATTATTATCTTTTTACTCATCTTTAGCCCCTTTTCATATGCTATAACCGATTGCAAGATTGTTGCAAAAAAACTGCACAATCTTCAAAATGAAATTATCGAGAAAAGTTTCAGAACACTTCCTACCGGAAGCTGGGCTGATTATGGTGTAATAAAAGCAGTATATCTTGGCAAGAAAATTTCTCCTCAAACAGGCTTAAAATTGAGAGTGGTTGAGTTTCAAGGAACACCCGCAGGACAGCTGTGGTTTAAACTAACCCCAAAAGATATAGACTATAAGGGAAAAACATATAGATTCTGGACAATTGAACCAATGGAAGGTTATGTTAATGTTGGAGGCAATATCTTCTATGTACCCAAAGCTGCAATAGAAATGCTTATGAGAGGTAAGGAGTGGAGTATAATTTTATTTGAAGGTAATATTTCAGCTCCCACAGAATGTAAAGAGAGAACATCTCTGACAGAAAAGTCTTTAAGCTTTCCGGGAGGTAAAAAGGTAAAAGCCTTTGTTATAGAATCTCTTGAAAATCATGGAAAGCTTTTATGCTCTCCCGATGTTCCTTTCGGGATGATCAGAAGTATAAGCTCCTCAGGACAGTCGAGCAAAGTCTCCTTAAAAGACTTTGGTTTCAAGGGAGGGAAAAGCATAATTTCAAATGAACAGTTGAAGAAAGCCAAACCCTTTCCCATTTTTGGGAACAATTAGGTTAAACTCTTTAATGAAAATTTTTTAAACATCATAATTAAAACATTATCATTGATGAAAGCAATTACTTGAAAAAAAAGCTTTTTTCTGATTTAATTATCTACTAATGAAGGAGGTTTAATATGAAGAAAAAATTTATTCTTGTTTTTGGACTTTTTTTATTTTTGTCAATATTTTCATACTCTGCTCATAAAAAAAGAGCTATAACTTACTCTGATTTTGTAAAGGTTAGATGGGTTAGTGGCCCTGTTATATCACCCGATGGAAATTATCTTGCTTATACTGTTAAGGTTCTTGATAAAAAGAAAAATGGCTCAAACTCATCTATTTACCTTTTTGATCTTGCAAAGGGAAAAGAGATAAGGCTTACAAATTCGGAAGCTTCAGATTTTTCTCCCGAATTCTCTTATGACTCAAAATACCTTTATTTTCTCTCAACAAGGAGCGGTAAGGTCGCTCTATGGAGGATTTCAATAAATGGAGGAGAAGCCGAAAAATATTTAGAGATTCCTGTTGATATAGATACTTTCAAATTATCCCCGACAGGTGATTATATAGCATTTACTGCATTTGCTTCTCCCGACCTGAGAAAATATAATGATCAGGTAAAATTCTGGAAAGAGGATAAAAACAGAAAAACCTCAGCCTACGTAAGCGACAGACTTTTCTATAGAGTATGGAATTACTGGAGGAAAGGAAAATACTCCACGCTTTTTGTTTATTCAAATCTCTTAAAAAAGATCAGACAACTTACTTATGGCTATCACGATGTTCCCCCTGCAGATCTTGGCTCTTCTCATGATTTAGAATTTTCAAAAGATGGCAAATATATATACTTTGTAATGAACAAATCCAGACATCCTGAAAATTCAACCAATAATGATATTTTTAAGGTATCTGTATATGGAGGGAATTTAATAAAAATCACATCAAATGCAGCAAATGATAACAATCCTCTCCTCTCTCATAATGGAAAAATGTTAGCATACAAGGCAATGAAAAGACCGGGATTTGAAGCAGATAAATACAATATCATGGTAAAAGATATTACCACAGGAAAACTTATAAGTCTTACAGAAGGTTTTGATAGAACAGTAAATACAATAAGATGGGCACCTTCGGATAACTCTATTTTCTTTACAGTTAGCCAAGAGGGTTACCACCCGATTTACAAAGTAAATATTGAAACAGGAGAAAAATTTCCTGTTGTAAAAAAAGCATTCATAAAAAACTTTGTAGTAAGCAATAATGGCAAATATCTATTTTATTCAAAGGAAAAAGTAAACAGACCTTCTGAGATTTATGCTTACAGTCTGGAAAAAGGAAAAGAGTTTCAATTAACCCATTTTAATGATAAACTTGTTGCATCCCTTGAGATGAACCCTCTTGAAGAGTATTGGTTTGAAGGAGGGGGGGGAGATTCTGTTCATCTAATGGTTGTAAAACCACCTTTTTTCAATAAAAGAAAAAAATATCCTGCAATAATGCTAATACACGGAGGCCCACAAGGAGCATGGGGAGATGATTTTCATCCCCGCTGGAATGTTCAGATGTTTGCATCCAGAGGTTATGTGATTTTAATGGTCAATTTTCACGGCTCAGTGGGTTATGGTCAGGCTTTTACAGATTCTGTAAGTAAAGATTGGGGAGGTAAACCCTACATAGATATAATCAAAGGAACAAATTTTGCAATCAATAAATTCAAATATATTGATCCATCCAGAATAGGAGCTGCAGGGGCTTCATACGGAGGTTTTATGATAGACTGGATAGAGGGACATGAGCATCCTTTCAAAGTACTTGTATCCCATGCAGGGGTTTATGATCAAAAGAGCATGTATGGTGCAACAGAAGAGCTCTGGTTCCCTGAGTGGGAATTTGCAGGAACCCCGTGGACAAATCCAAAAATGTACCAAAAGTTCTCTCCTTCTTCATATGTAACAAACTTTAAAACCCCATGTCTTGTCACAGCGGGAGAAAGAGACTACAGAGTACCTTACACCCAGAGCCTTCAATTTTTCACAGCCCTTCAAAAGATGGGGGTTCCTTCAAAATTAATAGTGTTTCCTGATGAATGCCACTTTATTCAAAAACCGAATAATGCAGAATTCTGGTGGAATGAGGTATTAAATTGGTTTGACAAATATCTGAAAATAAGGAAAAAGTAATTAAATTTTCTTTTCTCTTGATTTTTTAATAAAAAAAAGGTATTTTAAGGTTTAGGAAAAATGAAAAAGGATTTAACGTTCTGGATTACATTGGTCTCAGTTTTAATAATCATTTTTATCCTCCAATTTTTTTTAAAAAATACATCTTTTAATCCTCCCACAGTGGAAGAAGTAAAAAATTCCATAAAAGTATTAGTAGTAAATACGGATTGGACATATAAG
>JALXDT010000364.1 GCA_027070475.1 Candidatus Aminicenantota bacterium
AAAGTGACCTTTCCATCACCCATTATTGTTGCTCCGGAAATTCCTTTAATATTTTTTAGAAAATCTCCTAATGGCTTAATAACTATTTCTTCCTGTCCCAAAAGATAATCTACAATAAGACCTAATTTTCTTTCTGCAGATTTTACCACTACAACATAAGGGTTTTCCTCTTCCTTTTCATTCTTAAGATTATAAAAATCAGAAACTCTCAATAATGGAAGAACCTCATCTCTTAACTTTAAAACTTCCTGTCTTTCTATTGTCTTTATCTCTTTTTTGTTTATTCTTATTGTTTCTACCACAACAGCAAGAGGGATAGCAAACCTTTCTCCACTTACTCTTACCAATAATGATTGAATTATAGCGAGAGTGAGAGGAAGTTTGAGAATCATCTCCGTACCTTCTCCAGGGGTTGATTCTACTTCTATGGTTCCATTTATCTTTTTCACATTTGTTTTTACTACATCCATCCCAACCCCTCTTCCGGATACATCTGTTACCTTTTGAGCGGTTGAAAAACCAGGGCTAAAGATAAAGTTTATTATCTCTTTATCACTTAGTGTATCTGCTTTTTCTGGAGTAACCAGACCTCTTTCTATAGCTTTCTTTTTAATTGCTTCAATATTCATTCCCTTACCATCATCTTTGACAGAAATTATTATAAAGCTTCCTTCCTGAGAGGCAGTTAAAAATATTTTGCCTTTTCGCGGTTTTCCCAATTTTTCTCTTTCTTCTGGACTTTCAAGGCCATGATCTATTGAATTTCTTATAATATGAACAAGAGGGTCATTTAATTCTTCAATAACTGATTTATCCACCTCTGTGTCTTCTCCGGAAATTATAAGCTCTACCTCCTTATTCATTTTCCTTGATAGATCTCTTACAATTCTTGGGAATTTGTTAAAAACTCTTCCTACAGGAATCATTCTCATCTTTAATACAGCCATTTGAAGCTGACTTGTAATAAAGTTTAAATCATCAGAAATTGAAGCTAACTGTTCATTAAAGGTAAAGTCTAAAACTTCTGACTGTCCTGTAAGCATTTTTCTTACAATATCTATTAATCTATTTCTTTGAAAAACCAATTCCCCTATTAAGTTCATTAAATTATCCAGTCTGTTTACATCCACTCTTATTGTTTTTCCTTCTACTTTTGATTTTACTGCCTTTGTTTTTTGTTTTCTCTGCTCCTCCAAAACTTTATCAAGCTCCTCTTTTTTTATTACATTTTTTTCAACGAGAATTTCTCCTATTTTCTTCTGTTCTTTTTGTGCCATTAAAATATCTTTTTCGGAAGCTAATTTTTTTTCAACGAGAATTTCCCCTAACATTTTTGGAGTATCATCTTCTCCCTTTTCCTCTTTTTCTTCCTTCTTTTCCTCAGGTTTTGTCTCTTTAGCCTCCTCTTTTAAATCAGGGATTTCAGGTACTTCCGGGGTTTCCTCTGTTTGTTTTTTCTGTTTTTCTTCCTCTTCTTTGAGAACCTGTTCAAGTTTTTTAACAGTTTCTTCTATTTCTACATTTTCTTCTCTTGTTTCTCTTATGCTATCAAAAATTGCTTTTATAGTGTCTACTCCTTCCAATATCACATCCATAAGGATAGGAGTTAGTTTTATTTCTTCTTTTCTTAATTTGTTTAATATATCCTCAGTCTTATGGGCAACCTTTGTCATCTTCTCAAAACCAAGAAAACCTGATGTTCCCTTTACTGTGTGAATACCTCTAAAAATTTTGTTTAACAGATCTGTATCATAAGGAGTTTCTTCAAGGGTTACTAAATCCTGATTTAGATTTTCTAAAATCTCCTCAGTTTCCTGAAGAAAATCAACTATTATTTCTTCCATTTCATTAGCCATTTCATCTGCCATGATTTACTCCTCCTTCAAGAAATTACATAAAATTATGACATATATTTTATTTTTGTCAATAATATAAGATAAGACAATAGTAGTATAAACAACGGATAAGACCATTTTACAAATATTTTAAGAACAGGAATTAAGATTTTTATTTAACTGTAATTAGTTCTATAAAAGAGAAAAGGAGCTTTTCATCAAAACCTTCTTTGTGTTCAAGCATAAATTTTGCTGCTTCTATTGGTTCTTTTGCTTTTGAATAGGAACGAGTTGTAGTTATAGCATCAAAAACATCAACAATAGTACCAATTCTTCCAAACAAAGATATCTGTTTTCCTTTTAAACCTTTGGGGTATCCTGTTCCATTGTATTTTTCATGATGTTGTCCTATTATCAACATGCTTTGTTCAGAAACAAGACCACTTTCTTTTGCAAGCATTACTCCATATTCAGGGTGTTTTTTCATCTCTTCCCATTCCGCTGGTGTAAGTTTACTGGGTTTATTTATTATTTTTGGATCTACCATTGATTTACCTAAGTCATGTAAAAGGGCTCCGACACCTAATTCTCTTAAAGTTTTATCGTCAAAAGCAGATATTTTGTTTGCTAAAGCAATGGCAAAGGTACAGACATTAACTGAGTGAGTGAAGGTATAATAATCATGAGCTCTTATTTGTAGTAAATTTACGAAAGCATCGGGTCCAGAGAGAATAAAGTCAACTGTATGATTTACAACCTTTTTTGATCTCTTTATTATTTCTCCTCTCTTGGGATGTTTGAAGATATCTTCAACAACATTTACTGCAGATTCGTAAAGATAGGTTGCTTTGACACTCAGGTCTACTTCAGGGTTCTTTAAGATTCCTTCTAAATTTTTTTCTAAATATTCTCTATATTTTTTTCTATCCTCTTTTTTTATATATAAGTTTTCCACCCCATTTGCCTTTAAGTTTTCAATGTCTTTTCCTGTGATCACGATATTTTGGTCTCTATAAAGAACCAATCTATTTTTTACTTTTATATAAAGATTAAAGTTAACTAATGAATCTGGTCTGAATTTTTTAAGACTAACGGGAATATAGTATAAATC
>JALXDT010000365.1 GCA_027070475.1 Candidatus Aminicenantota bacterium
TAAGTTCTAAAAAATATTTATGAAACGTGGAAATTATAGCGATTGGTCTTTTCGGTTATTTATTTATTTGGTTATTATAAATATTCTAGTAATCGCATTTGTTTCTAATTTTATGTATATTAATGCCTTTTTTTAAAGTCTCCTTTATCATATCAGAAGTATAAATATTTTTAAAGCCAAACTTCTTAGCCTCACTGATTCTTGCATCAACCATAAATGGAGGCATAATTTTACCTCCCAATGATATTTCCCCTATAAAAATGCTGTCATTTTCTATTTTTATTCCTTTTTTTGAGGAGATTAAAGATGCCGCAAGTGCAAGGTCAATGGCAGGGTCCTGAATATTCAGTCCTCCCGATACTTTTACAAAAACATCATCTTCATAGAATTTAATCCCTAATTTTTTTTCCATAACTGCAATAAGCATGGTTGCTCTGTTTCTATCAACTCCCGCAAACATTCTTCTCGGATTTCCTATGAAGGGAGATTTGCTCACCAGTGATTGAATTTCCACAAGAAGAGGTCTCGAGCCTTCTATAGCAGCAAAAATTGAGATTCCACTTTCTCTTTCTCTGTTCTCCTCTCCCCAGAGATTAAATGGATCATTCAAAGGTAAAAGTCCTTTTGAGGTAATTTCAAAAAGCCCTATTTCAAAAGAAGCTCCGAATCTATTTTTTATTGCTCTCAATATTCTTCCCTGATGAAATCTATCCCCTTCAAAGTATAAAACAGCATCAACAAGATGTTCAAGAACTTTGGGGCCTGCTATCTCCCCACCCTTTGTTATATGGCCTACAAGAAATGTTGTAATAGCTCCTTTTTTTGAAACTTCTATGAGCTTTGAAGCCACCTCTCTAATTTGAACCACTGAGCCTGCCGAAAAGCTCATTGACTCAAAAAAGACTGTTTGAATGGAATCAACTATCAAAAGATCGGGGACTGTTTTTTCAATTACACCCAATATCTCCTCAACCGAGTTTGTTGAAAGGATTAAAATATTTTCTCCCTTCAAGCCCAATCTGTCAGCTCTCAATTTTATCTGAGCTACAGACTCCTCTCCTGATACATAGAGAACCTTTTTTGAGTTTGAAACACTTTCCGCCACCTGTAAAAGAATTGTGGATTTTCCTATCCCCGGTTCTCCTCCAAGTAGGATAACTTCCCCCTTTACGAGTCCACCACCCAAAACTCTGTCAAATTCTTCTATTCCTGTTGAAAACCTTATCTCTTTTTCATTTTTTATATTAAAGAGAGAGACTATTTTACTTTCGTCAATTTCCTTTTTTACACTTTTTTTATCCTCTTTTTTTTCAACAAAAGTATTCCAATTCCCGCATTGAGGACATCTTCCTGTCCATTTTGTAGTTTTATAGCCACACTCAGAGCAAACATAATATTTTTTTTCTTTCATTTTTTTATTTGTTGATATAGCTTAAGCCAAAGAAAATTTTATTCCCTTCCAATCTGTTTTCATATCCCCCCGTTAAACTGAAACCATAAAAGATTTTGTAAAAACCTGTTATCCTCCAGTAAGGAGTTGAACCTTTATTGAAATCTTTTAAAACAAAATCAAGGGTTAAATTATCTTTCGGAGTAAAGCCCAACCCCACTCCGAAGGTTGAGTCAATAATTCCCACCATAGGAGTAAATGCTCCAATCCTTTTTGCCCCATAGACAGAGTACAGGAAATTATCTTTATACGGATCCTGCGTAAGCTCAAATCCTAAATAATTGTTTTCTTTTCTTATTCCTGTTTTTATAATATTTCTGAATCTGGAATCTCCATAATAATAAGAACCAAAACCATAGTAAATTTTCATGGAATCCTTTGATTCCACAATTCCTTTTAATCTATATACACTTTCCTTCAGCGAGACAACAGTTTTCTTTATATCTTTGTAGAGCTTATCATCTTTTAAAAGTTTCCCTGCAGTTCCCTCTCCGGAATTAATGATTTTTGCCATCTTGGATACCTCTTTAGCTATCTCTTCAAGATCTCCGCTGAGCTTTTTGAAGGATTCAAGTCCTCCTTTAACATTTCCTTTGTTTTTATTTACAATAGTTTCAAGTGATTTTGTAAGTCTGTCAATTCTCTTTGCTATATCAAAAACGATTTCATTCAGATCATTCATACTTTGCTTTGTATCATTTAGCATCTGGGGAATAGCCTGTTTAATCTGTATTGCCGCAACTCTCACCTGATCCGAAGTTTCTGCCATATTCTTTAAAATTGTCTTTAATCTATACTCTCCCTCCTCCGATGTAAATATATTCTTTATTGTATCTCCAACCTGTTTGAGGTTTTGGCCGATTGAGTAAAATAGTGAACCTATCTGGTCAATTGAAAGAGGAGGGATCCCCTCTATTTTATCTCCATCCTTTAGAAAATCATCCTCAGTTTTACCGGGAATAATTTCAAGGTATTTTTCCCCCATTATTCCAAATGATGAAACAGTTGCCTTTGAATCTTTTCTGATTTTTATATCATGGGTTATGAGCATTTTAACTTCAGCCTTTCCCCCTTTAAGATAAATATCCACAACCTTTCCTATCTTAACACCTGCAAGCCTTACGGGAGCTCCTTTTAAAAGAGCAGCAGTTTGATCAAAATCCGTGTAGATTGTAAAACCTGTATTTTTAAAACTCAAATTTATCTCTCCTACCTTTATTATAAGGTAAAAGAATATAATCAATCCGATTACAATAAAAAGTCCGACCTTTGATTCTTTTCTCATTTAAAAACTCCTGAAATATAATATAACAAATATGGAAATTTTTGGCAAAAGGGAAAGGGATGTGAATAGTGAATTGCGAATCGGAGTAATAAATATTGTAAGGGCAATTCATGAATTGCCCCTACAGTTAATTATAAAAAACAACAAACAACATCAAACCAACAACATTCAAAATCAGCTCAAGGCTCAAGGCTCAAGGCTCAATGCTTATAAAGGGCTCAAAGCTAATATTATTTCTCACTTCCAACTTCTCAGTTCCCACTTCCCAGTTCCCGGTTATTGCTCAGTTAACCATTTCCATAAAGGTTTATAAACAATAGTTTTCCCGTCTATTTCTTCCTTATTTTCATAATCATAGGTTATTATTAACAAATCATTGCATTTCAAAATATCCGAAGCTTTTAACAAACTCTTAATCTCTCTCTTTTCAATCTCATCCTTATTTGAGATATATGTTACCTGTATTAATCTGATAATTTTATCCCCCTCTTTTATTATAAAATCAACTTCCCTTTGCTTATAATCTTTCCAATAATAAACTTCTCTTTTAGGATATAAGTAGCTCTTTCGCCTTAATAGTTCAACAGCCACAAGGTTCTCCATTATTTTCCCCTTGTTTTGAGAAAACTTGAACCCCGAAGAATTGAATAGTCCGTGATCAATTGAATAAACCTTTCTCTGGGACAAAATTTGTCGTTTCAAGGAGTAAGAGAATTTTCTTATGAAAAATAAAAGTTTGGCTTCTTCAAAATACCTTGAAAATCTTTCCACACTATCCAGGGAAAGTCCTACAACATCTTTTAATCTATTATAAGATTGCAGGGTTGCTATATGTGAAATATATAAAGAACCTAATTCTTCAATTTTTCTTATCTCTTTTATTCTATAACGAACAACTATATCTTTCACTATAATATCATTAAGATATTGCCTGAGGATTGCCATTTTTTCTTGTTTGTTTTCTGTCAAAGCAATTTCAGGAAATCCTCCGAACAACATATAATTTTCCAGTTCACTTTTTATCCTTATCTTTTGTTTGTATAATTCAATACCACCCACATTAACTTCCTTCCAATTCAAAAATTCTTTAAAACTCAAAGGGAATAATTCAAAATCAATATGTCTCCCGGTCAAAACACTTGAATATTCGCTGCTTAATAGTTTAGAGGAGGAACCTGTTACAATCACTTTAACCTTTTTCGCTTCTTGAAAGTATCTTGCCGCTCTTTCCCATCCTTCAACATTTTGAACTTCATCAAGTATTAATAGTTCCGGAAGGTCTCCTTTGCTTATTTTTTGCTGGTAAATTTCAACAACTTTTAATATCTCTTCACTTGTTATGTTCTTTAATCTCGGGTCTTCAAAATTCAAGAATAAAGTTTTTATTTTATTCAGTTTCTTTGCCAATAAATAAGTTAGTTTACTCTTTCCGCTTCTCCTTACCCCTGTTATTGTCAGGATAATATTTGATTTTGGAATTTTAGGAATAATCAGTCGATTTTTTAATTTTTCATTCATATTCCCCCATAAATTCCAATCCAAAAGAGTATCAAGTATCAAATCTTCTCTCAACATAAATAAACCTCCAATAATTATTAATCTATCGGTAGTTTTTGGTCAAAAGCTACCGATTTGATACTAAATATTTACTATTATAGCTAAATAATTTTCTTTTTTCAATAATACTATCTTTCAGTAAGATTTTTTTGACGCAAAGTGGTATGAAAAATTATTGTAGTGATGTGAGTTAGGGTACAAAAAAACATAAGATATCTTGCCGAAAACATTTATATATCAATAAAAACAGATGTGACGGGATGTGATTAACATAATTAAAACAGAAAAATAATCAGGATTGAAAGCTATGATGATGTTGTAATTTTTTCTTAAATATTGTATTGATAGCTTTGAGCATTGAGGAATTTGGGAATTGGGAATTGGTATATTAAATCAGAAACATATTAAATTATAAATTGTTATTCGGTAATTTTAAATCAGAAATCCTTGTTTATTATTAAATGGAGAATCATACGGTAGGGGCAATTCACGAATTGCCCTACGGTTAATTATATTTTATTAAAATTTACAAACAACAACAAACCAAAAACATCCAAAATCAGCTCAATGCTCATGGCTCAAAGCTAACAATCAACTTTCCTTCAAATAACTAACAGCATACTCTATGTGAAGGGTTGTGCCTAATAGCAGCGCATCTTCATCTATGTCAAATTTCGGATGGTGGTGGGGAAAATCTGTTCCCTTTTCTTTGTTGCCGGAGCCCACAAATATGAATACTCCCGGCACCTTTTTTAAATAATAGGCAAAATCCTCAGCTCCCATCATCTTTTTTAGTGAAAAGTAAAGTGAATCTTTCCCATAGAGGGATTCAGCGCACTTTCTTGCGAATTTAACGGATTCTTCATCATTTTTTACGGGAGGAGGGCCCCAGATATACTTCATCTCTGCTTCTCCCCTGTAAGTTTTTGCAATTCCCTTTGAAATTCTCTCTATCTTCTCAGATATTAATTTTCTAATATCTTCATTGAAAGTTCTCACCGTTCCCTCTAAAAGTGCTTCATGGGCGATTATATTGTACCTTGTTCCTGAAACAAGCTTTCCCACACTTACAACAGCAGGCTCAAGGGGATCTATCTCTCTGCTGACTATTGTTTGAAGATTTAATACTATAGAGGCTCCTATAACAGCTGCATCAACTCCCTGATGGGGCATTGAGCCATGCCCCCCTTTTCCCTTTATTTTAATGGAGAAAAGATCTGCCGAAGCCATTATCTCACCGGGCATAATTGAAAATTTTCCTGTTGGTATTCCGCTCCATAAATGGATTCCGAAAATATTATCAACTCCTTCAAGTCCACCCTCTTCTATTATTTTCTTTGCTCCTTCGCCAAGTTCTTCAGCCGGCTGAAAAATCAGTCTTACCTCTCCCGAAAGCTCTTTCTCATGTTTTTTCAAAATCTTTGCAGCTCCCAAAAGCATGGCAGTATGGCCATCATGCCCGCAGGCATGCATCAATCCCTTTTTTAAAGATTTATACTCTTTATCATTTAACTCCTCTATTTCAAGTGCATCAATGTCAGCTCTCAGGGCTACGGTTTTGCCCTTGTTTTCCCCTATTGTTGCTATAATCCCTGTTCCTGCTATGCTTTTGTATGGAATATTCTCTTTTTCAAGCTTATTCTTTATTCTCTCTGAAGTTTCAAACTCTTTCCAGCTCGGTTCGGGATTTTTGTGAAACTCCCTTCTCAGATTTACTATATAGTCTTTGATTTCATTAACTTCCTTTTTAATATCCATTTTTAACTCCTTATAAAAATTTTATAAATATTCCAGCAAGTATGACAGATACAATTGTAACTGTTGTAAAACCTCCGACAAGCATCTGTGGGAGCATAATATCCATTAAAAATTCTTTCTCTTCTTTGTTTTGAGCTAAAGCTGTTGAGGCCTCATCCGTTAAGATATAGTTTGGCGGAAATCCGTAAAGTGCGGTTAATGAGACTGCAAAAGCCATCTCTTTTGAAACTTTTAGAATTTTTCCCATTACAATGGAAAAAATCCACATTCCTATCACTCCTAAAAGGATAATTCCGAAGAGTGGGACTAATAGTTTGGTTAACATCTGAGGTGTGGATTTTGCCAGCTGAGCAAAAATAAAGGCCATAATAACTGTCATCATAAAGCCAAAAGAGCCTGAAGCATTCAAGGGTTTTCTCTCTAAAAAACCTACCTCAGCGGCAATTACTCCGAAGATGAGACAGATAACATATCTTGATACAAATTCATGGGTAAGCTGAGCAAATCCAACTGAAAGAAGAGCTACAAAACCCATTTTGGTTAACAAAACATAGGTTGTCTTATACTTTTCCTTTAATTCGGGAAAAAATTTGAACTTTGATTTTTTACCCTTTTGACTTTTCCCTGAATTGTTTTTTAAATTCTGGTTTAATCTGAACTCTTTTAAAAGCCTCTTACCCTCTTTTTTCAGCATTATGGCTGTCAAAGGATAGCCTGCGAACCCCTGCATTATGTAAATTATTATTGCAAGGATGGCAAGGGATTCAAGCCCCTTTGCAGTGGCAGCTTCTGACATCATTATTGAAGCTACTATTCCGCCTGTCAAAGGTGGTGTTGCAACCACAACCATATTTTTTCCAAACAGAAGATATCCCACTGTGATGTTCATTCCCACGATTCCCATTATTCCGGCAAAGGCGATTAAGACAACTTTCCATTGAGCCAACAACTCCTTTACACTCATAAGCGTTCCCATATGGACAAGAATTAAGTATATGCTTAGTTTTATAAGTGGCATTGAAAAACCGCCTATCTCCATCAAATTTTTCGGAAATATTGTCCAGAAACCGATTATGAATATGAGTGCAGCTACAAACACAGATGGTATATATGCTTTTGTTTTTAAAGATACAATATCTCCTATTGCCATAATAAGAAGAACAACAGTGAAGGCTATTAAAATATTCATCTATTTAAAACTTATTCCGAATCCGACTTTTTTCCTATCAGGTTTTGTGTATGTCTTTCCATCAGTGATTAAAATGGAATTTGCAACAGCAATGGATCTAAGCCTTTTAACCTTATATCCTATGGATTCAAGATATTTTACGGTTTTTTCGGGCATTTTTTTATCAACAAAAAGAATATCCGGCAGATATTGATGGTGGATTCGGGGATATTCCGCAGCATCTTTAAGGGACATTCCCCTTTCAACTATATTAAGAATGATCTGAATTGTAGCGCTTATGATTTTGGGACCTCCGGCAGCTCCTGAAATAACATAGGGTTTCCCATCCTTTAATACTATGGCGGGACTCATTGAGCTTAACATCCTCTTTCCGGGACCTGCAAGATTGTATTTTGAGGTGATAAGTCCGAACTGATTTGCATTTTTTTCTCCGAATCCAAAATCATCTATTTCATTGTTCATTATAACTCCTGTTCCCCTTGCAATCACACCTGAACCAAAGATTGAGTTTAATGTATATGTGTTTGATACAGCATTTCCCTCTCTGTCAACCACAGAAAAATGTGTGGTATTGTTTTTTTCATACTGAAAAGGTGATGGCATTTTATCTCTTTCTATCTTTAATACCTTTCCCAATTTTATAAGCTTTGCCTTTTCCTTTGCATATTCTTTACTAAAAAAAGCCGAATAGGGGAGATCCTTGTGAAAATCCATATCTCCCATATAATAGGATCTGTCAAAAAATGATACCTTCATCGCCTCTGCAAGAAGATTATAATAGTTAAAATCATCTTTTGGGATATTGAAATTTTTAAATATATTTAAAATTTCAGCTATAACAGGTCCGCCTGATGAGGGAAGAGAGGGTAAAATTATCCTGTATCCTTTATAATTAACCACAACAGGCTTTCTCAATTTTGCCTCATAATTTTCAAGGTCTTTTTTTGTAATCCAGCCTCCGTTTGATGTAAAATCCCTTTCAATCTTATCTGCAACCTCTCCTTTGTAAAAACCGTCCGGACCCTTTTCAGCTATAAGTTTTAAAGTCTTTGCAAGCTCCGGCTGAATCAATCTGTCTCCCGGAAGATATCCCTTTCCATTGTTTAAAAATATCCTTTTTGAATCGGGAAAAAGCATAAAAATCTTTTCATATCTTTTAAAAGATTTTGCAAGATAGGGCCTTATGATAAATCCCTTTTCAGCAAGTTCAATGGCAGGTTGGAGCAAAGTTTTCCACTCAAGCTTTCCATACATTTTCCATGCTTTGTAAAGCCCTTTTACGGTTCCGGGAACACCGGATGCCAAATAACCTATTGTTGACCTTGTTTTTACAAAATTTCCTTTTTCATCAAAAAAAGCTTTAAGATCAAAGTTTGCAGGGGCTGTTTCTCTATAATCTATGAAAACAGGCTCCTTATCCTTCATTTTGATTATCATAAAGCCCCCGCCTCCGATGTTTCCTGCCTGAGGGTAAGTTACTGCCATGACAAAACCTATCGTAACAGCAGCATCAACAGCATTTCCACCCATCTCTATTATCTTTTTACCTGCTAAAACCGCAAGGGGCTCGTCTGCGCTAATCCCGGCTTCGTAGGAAAAAAGCGGAACAATTAAAAAAGAAATTAAAACAAATAAAACTATTGATTTAAGATTTTTGCAAAAATATTTTTTCAAAGTTCTCCTCCAGTTTTAATTTTAAGATTTCCTCCTCAATTTTTAAGAGCTCTGAGGCTTTCTTGTATGTATATATCACAAAAGATGGTTCATTTCTTTTTCCCCTCATCGGAACAGGTGCAAGATAGGGAGAGTCTGTTTCAAGTAAAAGCCTTTCAATCGGAGTTTCAAGGAAAGATTCTCTTATATTTTCAGCTTTTTTAAATGTAATCATACCTGAAAAGGAGACAAAAAAATTGTTTTTTAATCCCTCTTTTAAAAATTCAGTATTTCCCGTATAGCTGTGCAAAATACCTTTTATATTTTTACCAAAAAGAATTTTTGCAGCATCATCAAAAGCATCTCTGAGATGAATTATTATGGGAAGTTCAAAAGCTTTTGCAATCTCTATCTGAGCCTTAAAAGCTGATATTTGAGCCTCTTTCGGAGAGAGATTGTAATAATAATCAAGCCCGATTTCACCAATGGCAACATTTTTTCTGTTTTTAATCAAATTTAAAAGCTTTTTTTCTGTTTTTCCATTCCAGAATTTTGCATTGTGAGGGTGAACTCCGAATGATAAAAAATAATTTTCCGTTTTTTCGGCGATTGAAATCACAGGTTTAAGCTCTATTTCATTATCAGTAAAATCTATGGGAGATAAAAGATAGTTTAAACCACTCTCTTTTGCCCTTTTTATGACTTCCTCTCTGTCTTCGGAAAACTTTTTACTTTCAAGATGAAAATGCGGATCCGCATAATTTCCTTTTTTATTCATTTCTAATTATAG
>JALXDT010000366.1 GCA_027070475.1 Candidatus Aminicenantota bacterium
AAATGTTGCATATTAAAATATGTTTAAAAGAAAAGAAATTTCATAGTGGCAGACAAATAGTTCTAATTTGCTCTTAATGCTTCACAAAAAAAAATTTTGATATTGTGAGAATTTTTTATTTCCTTCAATCTTTTATAGAAGTACCTATCTTGATATAAATAGCTATTTGTGTTATAAAACTAAGTTATGAAAAGCTCTTTTTTTAAAAAAATAGGAAAAATAATTTTATGGTCTTCACTCTTTGTCACAGTCTTTTTGCTATCCACATTTATAACTATATTTATACTTGTCAAAGGAGAGACTTATACTGTTCCAGATCTTAGAGGAAAGACAGAGGAGGAGGCTATAAAAATCTTGGCCAAAAAAGAGCTTTACTTAAAGAAAAGAAGAGAAGTTTTTAGTATAAAATATCCTGAAGGAACGATAGTAAAGCAGTATCCTGAACCAGGAGAAAAGATTAAGAAAAACCACTTTGTGATGGTTGATATAAGTAGTGGTGGTGAAATAGTAAAAGTGCCCGATCTTATTCAAAAAAATCTGGGTGCTGCCAAAATGGAACTTAAGCAGTATTCTCTGGAAATCAAAAGGATTTCTTCCATTCACTATAAATTTCAAGCTGAGGATATTATTGCTCAAAATCCTCCTGCGGGCGCTCAAACATTTAAGAGGAGTGGGGTTAATGTTTTGATTTCAAGTGGCCCTCGGATTGCTGCATATATAATGCCTGATCTAATTGGGAAAAATATTAATCTTGTGATGAACTATTTTGAAAAAAAGGGTCTTAAAATAGAAAATATAAGAGAAGTTGAATATGAAGGGATCCCAAGTGGGACAATAGTAAGGCAAACTCCTCTCTCAGGTTATAAAATTAAGAGAGGAAATATAATAATTCTGGATGTGGTAAAATGATTGCACCTTCAATACTTTCCGCTGATTTTTCAAAATTGGGAGAAGAAATCAAAATGGTTGAGAAAGCTGGTGCAGAACTTCTGCACCTTGACATTATGGATGGTCACTTTGTTCCTCAAATAACCATAGGGCCCCCTGTTGTGGCATCCATAAATAGGATAACAGAACTTCCCCTTGATGTTCATTTGATGGTAACCAATCCTGATAATAATATAGATGCATTCGCAGAGGCAGGAGCGGACATGATCTCTTTTCATCTTGAGACTGCTTATACACCCTTTAGAACAATCTCAAAGATTAAAGAAAAAGGAATAAAAGTGGGAGTGGCTCTTAATCCTCTCACTCCAATAGTATCTGTTTTAGATGCACTTCGATATATAGATTATGTTTTACTGATGAGTGTTTCTCCGGGATATGGAGGACAGAGCTTTATTCCTTCTGTGGTTGATAAGATAAGAAAGATGAGAACAATTATAGATAAAAATGAGTACAACACCTTAATAGAAGTTGATGGAGGAGTTAACAGTGAAAATTTGAGACAATTAAAAGAGGCTGGTGTTGATATCTTTGTTGCAGGTAGTTATATATTTAAAAGTAAAGATCCTGCAGAGACAGTGAAAAAAATGAAGGAGATTTTGAGATGAGAAAAAAGACAATTTTTATAATTCTTTTTGCTTTGGTAATTCCATTCATCTTTACTCAATGTGGAGGTAAGGATGATATTGTGATAGAAAAGGGAGCAACTCCCAAAATGCTTTTTGAAAAAGCTTTTAAAATGAGTAAAAGGCACCCTGAAAAGGCAAGAAAATATTTCAGGGAAATTGTTCAGCTTTTCCCGAATTCGAGCTATACTCCAGAAGCAAAATTTCAGATTGGGTATACCTATTATAGACAAAAAGGTTTTGATAATTATCTTCTTGCAATTCAGGAGTTCAGAGATTTTGTGGCAACCTATCCTTCCCATCCCCTTGCTCCACAGGCTCAATATTTAATTGCTTACTGTTATTATAAGATGATGAGAAAACCTGGTAGAGATCAGGATAACACCTATTCTGCAATAAAGGAATTTAAAAGATTAATATCAACATATCCTTTGACTCCACAGGCAAAAGAAGCAAAAAATTATTTGAAAAGATGTCAGGATAATGCGGCAGAACATATTTTTTTAATCGGACATTTTTACTATAGAACCAAAGGTTACAAAGCTGCAGAAAGAAGATTCAAACAGATAATTAAACTTTTTCCGGAATTTTCATCCATGGATAAGGTTTACTGGTATCTTGGAAAACTTTATATGAAAACAAAGAAATATAAACTTGCTCTTGACTATTTTAAAAAATCAGCTGAGGAGTTTCCTCATAGCAAGTATGGTTTTAAGAGCAGGAAGTATTTAAGAAAGCATGGAAAAGAGCTTGAAAGTAAGATTAAGAAGGAGGAAAAATGATTGAAAAAGAGAAGGTTATAGAAAAACTGAAACAGATTCTTGACCCTGAACTTCATATAAGTGTATGGGACCTTGGATTAATTTATAAATTAGATATCAAAGATGATATTGTTTATATTGATATGACCTTAACCACTCCGGGATGTCCATTGATGACAACCCTTCCTCTTTATGTTAAGCAGGAGTTAACAAAATTGGAGGGAGTGAAGGATGCGGATGTAAAGCTTGTATGGGAACCTAAATGGACACCTGAAAGACTTACCGATGAGGCAAAGAAAAAATTAGGAATAGAAACCTGAAGAATGAATGCTTTTACCCTTTAAATCAGAGAACATCAAAATTGTTCCTGAAAAGAGCGGGGTCTATCTTTTATATAATAAAGATAAAGAATTAGTTTATATTGGTAAAGCTCTAAATCTAAAAAAAAGATTATCCTCATACTTTAAAAAAGGTTATTCCCATGGAATCCTTTTCCCTGAATCTATTTATTTTTTTGAATATCTTATTACAAAAGATGAAAAAGAAGCATTTTTTTTAGAAAGA
>JALXDT010000367.1 GCA_027070475.1 Candidatus Aminicenantota bacterium
TAAGAGGACTTGATCTTTCTTTGCAGGGGCAGCTAATGAATTTAATTTTAAAAATAAAAAAATTATACGGATTTACAATAATAATAATTACCCATAATAAAGAAATTGTTGATTTTCTTTCCGATGATTTATTAAGATTAAGAAATTAAATTTTTATGGAAAAGTTTCAAACTATGTGATAATTTATTTGATAAAAGTAAAATAAAGAGGAGGTAAAATGAAAAGTTTAAAAGGAACAAAAACTGAAAAAAATCTTTTAATTGCATTTGCAGGAGAATCTCAAGCCAGAAATCGTTATGATTATTTTGCAAAACAGGCTAAAAAAGATGGTTTTGTAAAAATATACAAAACCTTTGAAGAAATAGCCCTTCAGGAAAAAGAACACGCAAAAAGATTGTTCAAATTTCTCGAAGGTGGAGAGGTTGAGATAACGGCAAGTTATCCTGCAGGTAAAATCGGAACAACAGCAGAAAATCTAAAAGAAGCTGCCGCTGGTGAGCATTATGAATACACAGATATGTATCCAACTTTTGCTAAGATCGCAGAGGAAGAGGGCTTCAATGAAATTGCAGCTGTTTTAAGATCCATTGCAATTGCCGAAAAGCATCATGAAGAAAGGTTTTTATCTCTTCTCAAAGAGGTAGAAAACAACACTATGTTCAAAAGAGAAAAACCTGTCATCTGGAGATGTATGAACTGCGGTTATATTTTTGAAGGAGAAGAACCACCAGAGAAATGCCCTGCCTGTGCTCATCCGAAAGCATACTTTGAGCTCCTTAAAGAATAGTTATTATTTAATTTTTTTTAGGATATAAAAAATCAGGGATATAATTAAACTCAGTACAATAGAAGTAGTTATAGGAAAGTAAAAGGTAAAATTTTTCTTTTTAATTACTATATCTCCAGGAAGATGAAAAAGCTTTAGAGGTGAAATTTTTATTAAAAACCCCAGAATAAGAAAAAGAATTCCAAGAGCAATAAAGATATTGCCTATTTTCACTTCCTTTTATCTTTGTGTTTAAAGTTATCTCTTTCCAAATGGAAACTCTTTAATCTATGCTCTAACTTATTTCCTTTATATTTATTGCCATTAAAATAGTGATACTTATTGTGATGAGAGGTCACAGTCACCTTAACTTCTCCTTGAGAAATAGTATCCTCAGTTATTTGAAAGACTTGAATTCTCGCATTTCCCGTATCTGCAACATAAACTGTTCCATCCTCAGCAACCGCAACCCCATAAGGTACATTAAATTTACCGTTTTCTGTTCCTTTACCTCTCGCAATATTTATAATAAACTTACCATCCCCAGTAAACTTTGCAATCCTGGAATTATCAGTATCAACAACATAAACATTACCTGTTCTATCCACAGCCACACCTGTTGGTGCATTAAAATTATTATCTCCGCTTCCGGCTGAACCCCATTTGAACTTATAATTTCCCGAAAGGTCAAAAACAACAATTTTGTTAAGAGCTACGTCACTAACATACACCTGTTTCTTTTCTTTATTTATCGCTATACCAAAGGGATATTGAAACTGAGAATTACCAGTTCCCTTGCTTCCCCATTTCCCAACAAAACCACCACCAGTATTAAAAACCTGGATCCTGTAATTCCCTGTATCAACTATATATAATTTATTATTAGGTCCTATAGCTATACCAATAGGATGGTCAAACTTTCCATTCTCTTTTCCACTTCCTCCTTTAAATAAAATTATTTTACCAGCAGAGTCTAATTTAAAGAATCCATTAGCTCCCACATCCACAATAAATGTTTCTCCTGAATTTAATAAAAGTCCATCAACTGGGGTTAAAAGCTCCTGCCCCACAGGCATTTTTCTTATAAAAACTCCCTTAGTAGAAAAAACTTTTGCCACATGATTCCCAGCATCTTCAATTAAAACTCTATTATCATTGTTGAACAAACTAATTCCGATAGGAGAATTAAATTGAGTTAACCCGGTTCCATTTTTTCCCCATTTTCTGATAAATTCATACTTGAAAGGAGAAAGTTTAGCATAAACAGAATTTGTTTCTCCTTCTATGATATTAATTTCTTTTTTTGCCTGACCATACAACTCTTTGACAATTAGTAATTCATGCCTTCCACTCTGAATACCTGTAATTTCACAAGGAGTTATTTTGCCAGTACTCCTTCCATCTATAAAAACATCCGCTCCATCAGGATCTGAAGTTATTTTTAACACAGTAGGACCTGTTGGTGTAGATTTTTTTGAAAGAAGAACTGCTGCAACAATACCTCCGGCAAGAATTCCCCCCAAATAATATATAAACTTAGATCCTCCCTTTTTCTCATTTTTTTCCTTAACAATCTTTCCTTCCTCTTCCTTTGTAGCTTCTTCTACTTTTTTAGTTTTTATTTCCTCTTTGACTTTTGTCTTTGTTTCCTTTGTTTCAACAGGTTTTGTTTCTTCCTTTTTAGCTTTTTTAATTTCTTCTTCTATTGGAACAAGCTTTTCAAGAGAAAAACTAAAATTCTTCGAATTATTGTTTACAACTATATTTTGTTCAAGAGTTTTATACCCTTCTTTTTCAACTTTTATAAGGTGTTCACCTTTTACGAGTTTTAAATTGAACTTTTCCCCTTCTCCATAAAACAAATCATCTATGTAAAGTTTACCTCTTTCTTTTAGTTTAACCTCTATTCCAACCATATTTTTACTCTTTATCTCTTCAACAAATATAATAAATTTAGGACTGTATATGTCAGGATTAAGTGATAAAGTAGGCTTTATTTTAAGGATTTTTAAAATATTTTCTTCGGCTTTATCGTTTTCACCAATAGTAAAATAAGTTAAAGAAAGTGTTAAATAAGCATCAATAAGATCCTTCTTATTCTTTATTATGGTAATAGCCAAAGAGAGTTTATTAATGGCCTCTTTAAAATCCCCGTTTACATAGGCCTTTTTACCCTCTTCTAAAAGCTTTTCAACCGTGGAATCCTGTTGAGCAAAACCTATATATGAACTACTTAAAATAAATAGGACTATAGTAATTATTGAAATAAACTTTTTCATATTATTCCTCCTTTAAATTTACCGTTTTTGTTTCAAGATTTATTGTAATCCTTGTTAAATTTCTTTTAAAGCTTATAGCTTTCTCAATCTTTCCAAATTTCGGATGAACTACTTTTAAAACATGATTTCCAGCGGGCATAGTAATATTTTTTATTGGGCTTAATCCTAATTTTTTATTATCTATATACACATTTCCCCAAGGGTAAACATAAATTAACTTGATTTTAATCTCTTCCACATCTGGTTTTGTTTTTTTAGAAGAAACTTTTTTAATCCTTGTAGAATCAATATTAAGATTTACAAAAATTTTATCAACTGTTTCTCCTCCTTCAACTGTTATTTTTCTGAAATAATCTTTGTACTCCGGATGTTTAAAAAGAATTGTATGAGTTCCTTCCTTTAATTTGATATTAAAGATTGGTGTAATATCCCTCAACTTTCCATCAATATAAACCTTTGCCCATGGAACAGCCACTATTTTTTTTATGATCGCAGTTGTTTCAAACTTTTCGCTTATTTCTTTTACACCTCTGGAAATTATTACTTCTTTTACTTTGCTCCTTACACCCTTTGGTGTTTCTCTTAAATATATTATCTTATGTTTTCCCTTTTTTAACCTAATAGATTTTGGAGGAGGGATTATTCCATAATATTTATCATCAATATATAGTTTTGCTTTTGCATTGGAAGAAAAGGTTACATCATAAGTATTTATTGATTTTCTTAAAACAGTTTTTTGTTTTTGTGTCGACAAAATAGTTGAAACTTTACTCCCCTTAGGTAAAGCTTCACTATTTACCTTTCTTTCTCCACCTGTTTTGTTCTCTGCCTGCTTTACACTCTTTTTCTGCTCATTAGAAATCTCTTTATTCATAATCTTTTCTTTACCCTGTGTTGGAAGCACACCCTTATTTTTTTCTTTTATATCAGCTTTTCTCTTCAGGCCCTTTGCACTAACTTCCTCTTTTTGATTTTCTACTTCTTTATCTTTATAGACTAACTTCTTAACATTGTTGAAATAATTTTTAACTGCTTCCTTTTTGTATACAGCTAAGATAGATAGAAGGAATAAAAACAAAACTAATATAAGAGAAGGGACAACTCTTCTCTTCTTTTCTGAGACAATATATTCACTCTTTTTACCCAACTCTTCCAAAGCTGATTTTAGTTCTTTAACTGACGAAAATCTTTCAGCTGGATTCCTCTTTGTTGCTTTAAGAATAATCTTTTCCAAGTCTTTATCAAGTTTTTTATTATATGTTGAAGGTTTCGGTAGTTCTTCCCTAATATGCTTTAAAACTATCTGAACAGCAGATTCACCTTCAAAAGGAAGCTTACCTGTTGCCATTTCAAACATCGTAATTCCAAGTGAATAGATATCTGTTCTTTCATCTACCTTTTCCCCCTTAGCCTGTTCAGGAGCAAGGTAGTGAGGACTTCCCATAATCTTACCTGTAGCTGTAAACTTTGTTGTTTCCAGATTTTTAGCAAGACCAAAATCTGTTAGTATTGCCCTTCCATTATCTTTTTGAATCATGATATTAGCTGGCTTAATATCCCGATGAATTATTCCCTTGGAATGCATATATTCAAGCACAGATGCAATATCTTGGGATATTCTTATTATCTCCTTAAATTCAAGAGGAGCTCTTTCCTTAATTAAATCCTTTAAAGTTATCCCATCAATGTATTTCATAATTATATAGGCAACATTTTTATAAAATCCAACATCATAAACCTGAACAATATTTGGATGATCAAGCTTGGCGTAAAGCCTTGCTTCTCTTTTAAATCTTTCGAGCATCTCGGGATCTGTAATAAGATCCCTTGATAGAATTTTTAAAGCACAAATTCTTTCAAGCACAGTATCCTTCAACTTCAAAACAGTAGAGAATCCCCCTCTTCCTATAAGGCCTAAAACTTTATACTTATTAGCTAATTTTTCCTTTATTATATCCAACTCAGGAAAATAGATATCACTAAATCCAACTGTTGTAGGTTCATCCCCTAAAAAACTATAACCACAATAAGGGCATAAAGTAGCATCATCATCTACTTTCTTTTTACAAGATGGGCATTCTTTCATTCTTTAAAATAATAGTATTTTACCCTTTTGTCAACATTATTCCCTAAAACTCTTTAAAAAACCTTGTTAAAGGTTCTCCTCGAGAAAAAAATTCAAAATCAAGGAGATAGCCAAAAGGTGTCTGAAAAACTTCGTACCCCGCTGATTTTAGTCTCTCTTCTGCTCTATCAAGAATATATTTTGCATTCTCAGGAGAAGCCTTACTTTCAGATAAATGAGCAAAGGAATGAAGAACTATTTTTTTGACTTTGTTCTTATTGCAAAACCATTTAATATTTTTTATCAATTTTGTAACTTTTGAATCAAGATTTTCTTCATCCTCTTTTTCAACATTAATAAAAGATATAATGGCGTCCTCTTTCAAATCAACACTATCCACAAAATTAGTAAAATCCTTTTCAAGAGTTTTTTTTGCCTTATCATATCTTAATCTGTTTACTTTCCACAACAAAATCCTCATTTAAACCTCCAACCCATACTTTTTTATTTTTGTATCAAGAGTAGTCCTGGAAATATTTAAAGCTCTTGCTACCTCAGTTTTATTCTTAAACTTATTTAAAGCTGTAATAATATGATTTTTCTCCACCTCTTCAATAATCTTTGAAAGTTCCCATTCATTATTTAATTCTGATTTAAATCTATTATTATCGTTGTTTTTAAGCCTTTCCGATAAATGTGCTTCTCTTATGATATCACCTTCATCCACAAGAGCTACAGCTCTTTCTATTTCATTTTCAAGCTCTCTTACATTCCCCGGGTAATCATAATTTATTAACAATCTCATGGCTTTATTGCTAATTCCTTGTATTCTTTTCTCATATTGAGTGGAAAATTTCTTAATAAAAAAATTAACTAATTCCGGTATATCTTCCCTTCTATCTCTTAAAGGTGGAACACTAATTTCATCTCCTGCTAATCTAAAATAGAGATCTTTTCTAAATTTTTTCTCGGATATCAATTTTTTTAGATTTTTATTTGTCGCAACAATAATTCTGACATTTACCTTTTTTAATTGAGTCCCCCCTACTCTATAAAACTCTTTAAACTGAATAGCCCTTAGTAATTTAGCCTGAAGAGATAAAGAAGTATCACTTATTTCATCCAAAAAAAGAGTTCCTCCATTTGCCATTTCAAACTTTCCCGGTCTTTCTGAAGTATCTGTTGCTGCACCTTTTTCCACACCAAAAAGCTCTGCCTCTATAAGAGCTTCCGGAACAGCCGCGCAATTAATTGCAATAAACGGAGCATTATGTCTTTTACTATTTTCATGAATAAATTTTGCTAAAAGCTCTTTTCCCACCCCCGATTCACCATAAATTATGACATTTATATCTGTTTTTGCAATCTTTTCAGATCTCTTAATAAGTTTCTTCATTTCTTTGGAAACAAAATTAAATTTATTTATCTTTTGACTTTTAAACTTTTCTTTTTTTATCTCTTTCCTCTCCTTTTCTGAACACAAAAAATTACTTCTATAAACATCTATTAATCTTGAAAAAAGATTGGGGTTAATTTTACAATTCCCTCTTCCCAAAACAAAAAACTTACCTGAATCCGCATAAAAATAACCATCAGTCAAACTATCTATATTTGGAATCAAGTCAAAAAGAAACTTTTTGTCCCCATGAACAAATATGACAGAAAAATCTTCACTATTTTCAATCTTTTCACCTATCAAAATATCATCACAGTCAAATAAATACTTGTTAACAGTCTCAAAAAATAGGTAACTATTGTTTTCTGCTAAAGACTTAATCATATAAAGAAGAGAAATTTCAGGTCCAAAAAATAATTCTTCTGTTTTTTCCAACTCTTTTGATTGAATTTCAACAACTCTCTTTCCATTTTCCAGAATTCCGTCTTCATCTTCAATTATTTCCACTTCTAAACTCACCCTTCCGAGAAATAATTTAGCTTCTTGTTGAATTTTAAATTCTTTTACTTTTTCACTGTTTACAATTACTCCGTTTTTACTGTTAAGATCTTTAACAAACCACTCCCCTTCTCTTTTTTCTACTAAACAATGTTTTCTTGATACCGTAGAATCCTCGATAAAAATATCCACATCATTATTTTTTGATGAACCCAATATAATACGCCCTTCTTTGATATAATACGTTGCTCTTTTTTTCCCCGGTATCAATATTTTTAAAATAAGCATCCAAAATTATAATTTAAAATAAAAAAATAATCAATAAACTGTACGAAAACTGTACAAATCTGTTCAGTTTTTATACAAAACCAAAAATAAAACACTTCACTTTTACCTTAAAATAAAGATATAAAAAGACCTACTTAATTGGAATGATTTTTTATTATTATTTTTATTTGAGGTGTGCTATTAATTTGATCAAAAGCTCTTATAAATCTAAAGAGGGGGGAAGGAATGTCTTTAAATTTTATATAAAAAAAAAGCGGGACATCTCTGCCCCGCTTTTTCTATTTCCAATCTTATTATTAATACATATCCATTGGAGGTGTTCCACCCGCAGGTGCCGGTTTTTCTTCGGGAATTTCAACAACAATTGCTTCTGTAGTAAGAAGGAGAGATGCTACTGAAGCTGCATTCTGCAAAGCAGATCTTGCAACCTTTGTAGGATCTATAATTCCCGCTTCAAGCATATTCACATACTTTTCATTGAGAGCATCAAAACCTTCTTCTGTCTTCATTTCACTTACTTTTTCAGCAACAAGACTACCCTCATATCCAGCATTTGTTGCTATCATTTTCAAAGGTTCTTTAACAGCTTCCTTTACTATCTGAACACCAAGATTCATATCACCTTCAAGTTTAAGATTATCAAGAGCTTTACCAGCCCTTAAAAGAGCAACTCCACCACCGGGAACAATACCTTCCTCTACAGCAGCTTTTGTTGCATGCATTGCATCCTCAACCCTCGCCTTTTTCTCTTTAAGCTCGGTTTCTGTTGCAGCTCCAACCTTTATTACTGCAACGCCACCAGCTAATTTTGCAAGTCTTTCCTGCAATTTTTCCCTATCATAATCAGATGTTGTCTCTTCTATCTGAGTTCTAATCTGTTTAATTCTGGCTTTTATATCTTCTTCTTTTCCTGCTCCTTCAATTATTGTTGTGTTTTCTTTATCAATGACAACCTTCTTTGCCTGGCCAAGCCAATCCAGAGTAACGCTTTCAAGCTTTACTCCTATGTCTTCTGAAATAACCTTTCCACCGGTGAGAATTGCTATATCTTCAAGCATAGCTTTTCTTCTTTCTCCAAAACCCGGAGCTTTTACAGCAGCAACATTTAAAGTACCTCTTAACTTATTAACAACAAGTGTTGCAAGGGCCTCACCTTCAACATCTTCTGCTATAATTAAGAGAGGTTTACCTGTTTTGGCAACCTGCTCCAAAAGTGGAAGCATATCTCTTAAAGATGATATCTTCTTTTCATGTATAAGAATTAATGGATTTTCAAGAACTGCTTCCATTCTATCGGGATCTGTAATAAAGTATGGGGATAAATAGCCTCTATCAAACTGCATTCCCTCAACAAATTCAAGAGTTGTATCAAGGGATTTTGCTTCTTCCACTGTGATGACGCCATCCTTTCCAACTTTATCCATCGCTTCTGCTATTATCTTTCCTATCTCTTCATCATTGTTTGCTGAAATTGCACCAACCTGTACAATCATATCTCCCTTAACATCTTTCTTTATTTTGTTTAATTCATCAACAATTACCTCTACTGCTTTATCAATTCCTTTTTTTACAAGAGTAGCATTGGCACCAGAGCTTATATACTTTAAACCTTCTCTATAAATCTTTTCAGCAAGAACTGTAGCTGTTGTTGTTCCATCTCCAGCAACATCAGATGTCTTAGATGCAACCTCTTTTACAAGCTGTGCTCCAATATTCTCAAGTGGATCTTTGAGTTCAATTTCCTTTGCAACTGTTACTCCGTCCTTTGTTATTGTCGGAGACCCGAATTTTTTCTCAATTACAACATTTCTCCCCTTAGGACCCAATGTAGCTTTTACAGCTGCAGATAAGGTCTCAACCCCTTTTAATATTTTAGCTCTTGCTTCATCACCTAAAACTATTCTTTTAGCCATTTTACACCTCCTTAATTATTCTTCAATTTTTGCCAGAATCTCATCCTCTCTGGCAATTACAAACTCTTCATCATCAATTTTAATTTCATTACCCGCATATTTACCGATTAAAACCTTATCTCCTACCTTTACGGTTAAAGGAACAGTTTTACCATCATCGGTAACTTTTCCTGGACCAACAGCAATAACTTCTGCTTTCTGAGGTTTTTCCTTAGCTGTGTCTGGAATAATAATAGAGCCTTTTTTAACTTCTTTTTCTTCAATTCTCTTTAAAACCACTCTGTCATACAATGGTGATAATTTCATTTTCCACCTCCTTATCAATTATCTTTTTTAGTTGCTAATAATAGCATGAATTTTTTTTCATGTCAAATTTATTTATTATTAAATAATATGATTTATTTTAATAT
>JALXDT010000368.1 GCA_027070475.1 Candidatus Aminicenantota bacterium
ATCCAGAACCTCAATTATATATTTATTTGAAAAAGCATGAATCGTAAAAATAAGATGAGACTTTTTTGTGTTAAATTCAAAATGAGGCCTTTTCCACAAAAATGCATCCATTTCCTTACCATTTTTTCTGATCTTCAAGTTAACTCTCTTACTATCATTTCTGATTTTAAACTTTATTTCCGCATCTAATAAAGCAAATATTGGTTTTCTATTTCCAAATCCAAAAGGTTTTAATTTTTGTAATGAGTGGAAAAATTTCGAATTTAAATTAAAAATATCAATTTCCCCTTCAATAGGAAAATGTTTTTTTATTTTAGTCTCATTTTGCAAAAAGATTTTTCTAACTGCTGATCTTAGTTCTTCTATTCTGTTGGCATCTATTGTAAACCCAATAGCTTGAGAATGACCACCAAAATTAATCTCTCCCTCTTCGGTTCTAAGATTGTCTTCTACGCTTTTTATCTTATCTATGAGAGATATTTCTCCTCCAGATCTCCCGGAGGCATGTCCTTTCCCATTTTCATCTATTGCAATTAAAATTGTTGGTCTATGATATTCTTCAACAAGTTTGGAGGCAACTATCCCGATAACACCTTTATGCCATCCTTTTTTACCTACAATAATTATGGGATCATTATAATAACCCATCTTTTCTATAATATTTTTTGCCTCTGAAAGGACTTTATTCTCAATTGATTGTCTCTTTGAATTTAATTTATTTAATTGTTTTGCTATTTCTAAAGCCTCTTCTTCTCTTGAAAGAAAGAGAGACATAATTATGTTAGGATCTTCCAGTCTCCCTGCAACATTGATTCTCGGACAGATTCTGAATAAAAAATCCTCAGAGGACAGATTGTTGTTGTTAACTCCTGATACTTTCATCAATGCATTTAACCCCGGTTCGGAGGAATTTTCGATTTCTTTTATCCCACTTTTTACTAAAATTCTATTTTCATCAATTAAAGGGACAGCGTCAGCTATTGTTCCCAAAGCTACCCATTTTAAAAGAGGAGATAGGAATTTTTCCATACTCAGCCTTTTAAATATAGCCTGGACAAGTTTAAAAGCAACTCCAACACCCGCAAGTTGGGTAAAGGGATATTTTGAATTTTTTAGTTTTGGATTTATAATAGCTAAAGCATGGGGAAGGGAACTGTCGGGAATATGGTGATCTGTTATTATTAAATCTATAGGTGTCTTTTTTAGCTCCTCTGCAAAATCAAAAGCTGTAATCCCATTATCTACAGTTATAACAAGTGTTGCTCCACTTTCCTTCACTATCTTAATATCTTCTTTTTTTACTCCGTATCCATGGTTTAGTCTGTGAGGGATATAATAGGTGTTTTTAATATTTAATAGGTTAAATGCTTTGTGGAGAAGAATAGAGGAAGAGAGACCATCCACATCATAATCTCCGATTATTATTATTTTCCCATTTTTTTCTCTGACTTTTAAAATTCTTTCAACACTCTCTTTCATTCCTTCCAATAGGAATGGATCATAAAGATTTTTAAGAGAAGGGTTAAGAAAATTATCAATCTCTCTTTCTGTTTTTAGGTCTCTATTGATTAAGATATTTGCTATTGTTTCATCCAGATCAAATCTTTTGGATATTTCTTTTGCTTCTCTATTCTCTGGTAAAAATTCCCATACTGTTTCACTCATACTTCCGGTATTTCCTTTGATGCTCTGACAGCTCTATCATGTGCCCAGGATCTTATTTTTTTTATTTGCTCTGCCATTGTTGTGGATAAGGGAACTGTATTACCAAAGATTTTGAAAAGATCATCCTCAGTTAATTTTCTTTGTTCAGAAAAAGCTTCATACATTGCAGATATTATAACCTGCTCTATTTCAGCTCCACTCCAACCCTTTGTAATCTGGGCAAGCTGAGATATATTAAAATCTTTCAGCTCAATACCTCTTTTTAGCAGGTGAACTTTGAAAATTTCTTCTCTTTCTTTCCATGTTGGAAGGTCTACAAAAAATATCTGATCAAATCTACCTCTTCTTAACAGCTCAGCAGGAAGTCTGTCTATTCTATTTGCTGTTGCTCCGACAAAAATATCTGATTTATGCTCTTGCATCCAGGTTAGGAAATATCCTAAAATTCTTGATGTTGGGCCTTCAGCCTGTTTGTCAGTTATTCCACTCTCGATTTCATCCAGCCAGAGTATAGCAGGAGAGAGTGATTCAACCAATTTTAAAGCTCTGTTAAAAGCTTTCTCTGGATCTCCTCCAATTCCGGAGTACACTAAATTCATATCCAGTCTAAACATTGGAAGTTTCCATAATTCCGGTATCGTTTTAATTGAAAGAGATTTTCCACATCCTGTTATTCCCATAACCAGAATACCTCTTGGCTTATCCAGTCCATACTCTTTTGCTTTGTTTGAAAAAGCATCTTTTCTTTTTAACAGCCAATCCTTTAAATTTTCAAGTCCGCCCACCTCTTCTATTTTTATTCTCTCATTCACAAATTCAAGAACACTCTCCTTCATAATAATTTGTTTTTTAATTTTGTGGACATCTTGAAGTATCGAAAAATTAATCTCTTTCTTACCATGAAAAAGTTTAATAATACTTTTTGTAGCTTCATCCAATGTCATCCCTTGAAAACCTAAGGCTATTTCATCATACTCTTCTTCTTTTAAATTGATTTTAACTCCTTTTCACTTATATTTTTGAGCCAGTTGTTTAAATATGTTTAAAAGCTCATTTTTGGTTGGCAAAGGCATCTCTAAAATCTCAATCTCTCGTGAAAGTTCGTGTGGGATTTCCTGAACAGAAGAGATAAAAAATATGTATTTTAGTTTTCTTTTTAAACTCAGGATAAGATCTTTTGTCATTCTAATAATTTCAGGGGAATTTTTCCAGAAGAGATGGAAATC
>JALXDT010000369.1 GCA_027070475.1 Candidatus Aminicenantota bacterium
CTCCTTTAAATCTGAAAAAATCATATCCTTTTTTTCCTATTGCAATAAGATTGACCTTAGCTCCCGCTTCTTCAAGATCCTTTCTCACTTCATAATAATACTTTATAGTATTTGAATTAAATGCTCCGCAAAGTCCCTTATCTCCCGTAACTACAACAAGATCTACATTTTTCTCTTCTCTGTTTTCAAAAAATATATTTTGAAGCTCACTATTTTTAGCTTTAATATTCGCAAGTATTTTTCCCAATTTTTCTGAAAATGGTCTTGTTTTGTAAACCTGAGTTTGAGCTCTTTTTAATTTGGCAGCTGAAACACTTTTCATAGCCTTTGTAAGCTGCCTTGTATTTTTAACACTCTTAATTCTTCTTCTTAAATCTATAAGTGTTGCCATTATAGATTATTCTCCTTTTTAAATTCATCATGAAATTTTGTAATTGTTTCTTTTATAGTTTTATCAAGTTCCTCATCAAGAACTTTCTTTTCTCTTATATCTTTATAAATTTCAGGTTTATAATCTTCTATATATTTGTAAAGCTCTGCTTCAAATTTTCTCACATACTCAATCGGAATATCATCTAAAAATCCTCTTGTTCCGGCATATATTGCAACAATCTGCTTCTCAACAGGAAGAGGTTGATACTGATCCTGTTTCAAAAGTTCAACCAATCTTTTACCTCTTTCAAGCTGTGCAACTGTTGCCTTATCCAGATCAGAACCAAATTGAGCAAAAGCTTCAAGTTCTCTAAACTGAGCAAGTTCAAGTCTCAAACTTCCCGCTATCTTTTTCATAGCTTTAATCTGAGCACTTCCTCCGACTCTTGAAACAGAAATTCCCACATTAATAGCAGGTCTAATACCAGCATTAAAATAATCTGGCTCAAGGTAAATCTGACCGTCTGTAATTGAAATAACATTTGTCGGAATATAACCTGAAACATCTCCAGCTTGTGTTTCAATAATCGGAAGAGCAGTTAATGAACCTCCTCCTAATTCATCATTCAATTTTGCAGCTCTTTCAAGAAGCCTTGAATGAAGATAGAAAACATCACCGGGGTAAGCCTCTCTTCCAGGAGGTCTTCTTAAAAGAAGTGAAATCTCTCTATATGCCTGTGCATGCTTTGAAAGATCGTCGTATATTATCAAGGCGTGTCTTTTGTTATCTCTGAAATATTCTCCCATTGCGCAACCAGCATAAGGCGCTATGTATTGTAAAGGAGCAGGCTCTGAAGCAGATGCTGCCACTACTATTGTATAATCCATTGCACCCTCTTCCTCCAATTTTTTAACAACCTGAGCGATTGTTGACTGTTTCTGCCCGATAGCAACATAAATACAGACAACATCTCCCTGCTCTTTCTGGTTGATAATTGTGTCTATAGCAATTGCAGTTTTACCAATCTGTCTATCACCAATAATAAGCTCTCTCTGCCCTCTCCCAATAGGAATCATTGAATCTATTGCTTTTAATCCTGTTTGCAAAGGTTCTTTAACCGGTTGTCTGTCAATAACACCGGGAGCCAATCTTTCAATCGGATTGTATTTATCAACTTTTATCTCTCCCTTACCATCAATAGGTCTTCCCAGGGGGTCAACAACTCTTCCGATAAGTTCCTCTCCAACCGGAACAGAAATAACTCTCTTTGTTCTTTTAACAATATCCCCTTCTTTTATGAGATCAGTTTCACCTAAAAGAACAACTCCGACATTATCCTCTTCAAGGTTAAGAGCTATTCCGAAAACATCATGTGGAAATTCTATAAGCTCATTGTACATAACTTTATCAAGACCATGCACGCGTGCAATACCATCTCCTACACTTATAACAACTCCTTTTTCCTCAATGTCAATATCTGATTTAAATTTTGAAATTTGTTCTTTAATAATTCTACTAATTTCATCAGCTCTAATTTCCATTTTAATTCTCCTTGATTATTTTTTCCTTTAATTTGTTGAGAGCTCCTGCAACACTCCCATCATAGTATGTACTTTTATATTTAATTAAAATACCACCAATTAATTTCTTATCAATTAAAAACTCAGCGCTGACTTTACCTCCGAATTTTTTTTCAAGGGATTTCAAAATCTCCTTCTTTGTTTCTGAATCAAGTTTTAACGGAGTATAGATTTCCACAGGATAAACATTGTTTTCATCCTCCCATACCTTTATAAATTCATTTATAATAAATGAAAGATAGTGAAGTCTTCCTTTATCTATTAATAATAAAATAAGTTTTGATATTTCCTCTGAAAACTTAATTTCATCTAAAATTGTTTGCACAACCTCTTTCTTTTGATTTTTTGTGTAAAATGGATTTAATAGAAACTCCTTTAAATCGCTGTTTGAATTTAAAATTTCAAGAAAGGCTTTTAATTCATCCCTCGCTTCCTCAAACCTCTTTTTATCTACAGCTTTATAAAGCCCTATTGCATATCTTTTTGCAATTATTTCTTCCCTCAATTTACCCTCTCAATTTCATTTAAAAATCTTTTTATCAAAACCTGCTGAGTACCTTTGTCAATTCTTTTTCTTATTTTTTCCTCAGCATCTTTTAAAGAAATATTTAAGGCAAAAAGTTTTAGTTCCTTTAATGCTTCATTATATATTTTACAAATGTACCTTGAGAAAGAAACTGCAAATCCCCTTCTTTGTTACCTAACATTTTTAGTCTATTATAAAAAGGGGAATTTTCATCTGAATTAAATGTTCTTGCTAAAACATGACATGTTTTTTGTGGACTCCTACCATCAACAATACCAAATAAGTCATAAATCAAAGATGTAGGAACCTTTGTCTGTGTTCCATTAACGGTGGTAAACACATATGCTTTTTCAGAAAGTGTTAAATTAAACATAAGGACTATAGGTAGTTCAAATTGATCTTGATATTCTG
>JALXDT010000370.1 GCA_027070475.1 Candidatus Aminicenantota bacterium
TTATTCTCAGCATCGATAAAAACATTTGTATCAATAATCAAGCCCATGCTCGTTTACTGCCAAGACGTGTCTGGCAAAGATGCTGATTGACGAATGCTAGAAAGATCATCTGCAAATGCCTGCTTGTGGCTTTTTGATAGTTGATTCTTTTTGACTAAAACAGCTGTCTTAAATCTATTTTTTTTATCTTTGAAAAAAACAATACCCTCATTCAAGCCATTATCTGTAAAAAGAAGAGAATTGATTTTTTGATAATCCCTCTTTTGAAGATTTTCAAGGAAACTATTTAGATAGTTACTTTTTTTCTTATCCTTTATGCTTTTTGATTTTAGAATCACAGCCACATTAAAATTACTATTATTTATAGAGTCTGAGATTTTTATCAATAGATTAATAAAAGTATTATCTCCCAAAGAAGGTGTTTCTCCTTCCATTGAAACAAGCGATAGAAAAAAAACAGAAATAAAAAAAATGATTTTGTGCTTTTTCACGAAAAGATTATATGTTAATTAATACAGTTTGTAAATAGAAAGCAAAAGTCAAAGAAAACAGAAGTTTCACTCTTCCTGTTTAATAAAAACTCTTCTTCCCTTCACTTCAAGTTTTCCCTCAAAATAAAGTTTTACAGCTTCAGGATATATTCTATGCTCTTCGCGTAAAATCCTTTCAGAGAGAGATTCTTCAGTATCTTCCTGATAGACAGGAACAACTGCCTGTAAAATAATGGGACCATGGTCCATTTTTTCGTCCACAAAGTGAACTGTGCACCCTGAATATCTGACACCATACTTTAAGGCCTTTCTCTGCGCATGTAAGCCGGGAAAAGAGGGTAAGAGAGCGGGGTGAATATTCATAATCCTGTTTTTAAAGGATGATACAAACTCCTCACCGACAATTTTCATATACCCCGCAAGAAGGACAAGATCCACCTCTCTTTCCTTTAATATATCTATAATTTTTCTGTCATAATCTTTTCTTGAAGGAAAAGATTTGATATCAAGAAAAACAGCTTCTATCCCATTTTCTTTCGCAAACTTAAGACCCTTCGCATCCGCATTATCGGAAACCACTACAACTATTTCAGCCTTTATTTCTCCGCTTTTGACCTTTTCAAAGATTGCCTTAAAATTTGAACCTCTTCCTGATAAGAGAACTCCTATTTTACCTTTTTTCAAGATTTGCCTCCTCAGCTATTTTATCTATTATTTTTATTAACCTGAAAGGTTTTCCTTCCTTATAAAATTTTTCATAAATCCTTTTTGCAAAATCAAACTCTTCTTTGTAATCAACAGTAATACTCAAATTCGGATAATAAAGCTCCTTGGGAACAGATGGATAGGCACAATTAAAAAGCCTCTCTTCCTCTTTCATAAAAAGTGTTACATGCTCTCTATGTCTCTCTTCAACAGCTAATTTATGGGAAAGTTCAAGGGCTTTGTCTGTGAAAATTTCAACAGCTCCCCCTTTTGGCATTCCTTTTTCAACAGCATAATCAACATTATGTGTCAGCATAAAATTTATAAGTCTTTCAGCTGACTCAAAATCAACAAGAGGATTATCTGCGGTTGCTCTTATATAAAAATGCGATGGATAAAGCTTTGAAACCATATAATATCTTTCGAGGACATCTAACTCAGGACCTTTTACACAGTCTATTTCAAGTTTATCGGCAATTTTACAAAGCTCTGAATCCTCTTCGGTATCGGGAATGGCAAGAATTACAGTTGAATTTTTTGCAAGCTTCAACCTTTCAATAATATAGTAGAGCATAGGTTTTCCTAAAATTTCCTTTAAAACCTTACCCGGTAATCTTGTGGAGCCTACCCTTGCCTGTAAAATTATGGGAACTTTCAATTTTTATCCTCTTTTTCCAATTTAAAAAAGACACTATCTTCAAAGCTTGACATATAAAGCCCTTTTTCAAATTTACCTATGAAAGGCTTTATTCTTTCTCCATTTACAAGTCTCAGAAGAATCTCCATAAAATTAACACCTGCAGCCTTTGTAAGCTGAATTCCTCCGGAAAAACGGGGATTAATTTCCGTAAAATATATATTTGAGTCTTTAGTTACAAAGCCTTGAATATTAGCAGGACCTCTTATTTCAAGAGCTTCGGCTATCTTTCGGGAACTTTCAATGATCTCTCTGTTATAAAAAGTTTGACCTCTATCGGATATGCCCGCTCTCACTGTCAACCTTTTTCTCGGAACTATGCTTAAAACAGTGCCATCAAAATCAGAAATCAAATCCACCGTAAACTCCTGTCCTTTTATATACTGCTGAATAACAGGATTATTTACTTTTTCCAAATAAAAGTAAAGCTCCTCCCTATCTTTGATCTTATGACAATCAATACTTCCCCTACCATATCTTGGCTTTATAAACAGAGGAAATTTCAGATTTTCAATTGAAGGAAGATTATCCTTTGTCCAGGTTTCAGGTGTTTTAATAGAAATACCCTTAAAAAATTCATAGGTTTTAATTTTGTCATTCGAAATTAAAGCTGTACTTTTCCCTGAACATGCAACAACCACTCCTCTTTGAAGATATTCACCTTTTCTTTCTCCCCATAGAGGAAGCTCCAGATCCATCGTTGGAATTATAAGTTTTATTTTTTCATTTTCAATTATTTTATTAAGCTCATCAAAATATTGAGGATCTTCTATAAGAGGAACAATATATTTTTTATCCGCAAATCTGAGAGCCGGAGATAAAGGGTCGCAGTCAACGGCAATAACCTTTCCCATAAAATCAAATCTCTTTTTTAATTCTACAAAACCTCTTACAAGAGCCACCTTTCTTGATGCAGCAGTAATTAAAACATTTATTTTTGACATCGTTTATATTTTAAACCATAGAATCCAGCTTGTCCATATTACCACATATTTAC
>JALXDT010000371.1 GCA_027070475.1 Candidatus Aminicenantota bacterium
AAATAAAATTTTATATAATTGTCATAATTCTTTAAATTAAGTGATTTTAATTGAGTTTTTTCAAAGGTAAAGATATTTAAGAAGGAGATGGGTTTTCCATTGAAATTCTTATCAATTTTCAGATAGCCTCTTTCCTTTAAGAGGATTGGATCTTTTAAAGATGTTACCTCAACAAGTGTGGGAGGTCTTTTTAATATTGAATATTTTATATTTTCAGGATTAACCGTTTTAATATAGAGAGAGTTTTTATTTCTTTTGATTCTTATAATTCCATTATCTATTGATAAATCCTCTTTATAAAGCGGATGGAAAAGAAGGCTTGCTTTTTGAGAGTTTTTTCTGGGTTTTATAATATCTTCAAGTATTATTATATTGGGTTTCAAGTAGAGTACATTTCTTACAACTTCGTCTGTATTTTTTCTATAAACTTTGGAAAGATTGCAGCTTACGAAAGCTTCATTTTCAAACTCTGCGCTGCTTTCAATTTTTGCATAATCTTTCCACTCTTTTACATCCTTTAAAAAATCTCCGTGATTCTGACTTTCAGGATTATCATTTATCAGGATAGTATTGTGGCCTATTGGCTGAATAAAAAAACTATTGTACCAAGGGTCAAGGTAATAGTCTGTTTTACCTGCTTCTGTTATATAGTTTTCTCCATCATAGGAGAGAAAGAATGTTCCCTGATCAAAATGATTATGATTATAGAATGGACCGCAATGCATTACAAAAAAGAAATACTTATCTAAGTTTTTATCCCTTATGGATACAATGCCGGTATCTTTGAAGGTTTTTAATTTCGGAGGTAGGGGAGGTTGTTTTTCTTTCACATCATCAGGATAAAATAAAATATCAAGGTCACTTGCAAGGGGAGCAAAATCATAAATCCATTTCATATATGGATTTTTATATTTCTTTATTAAATATACCATATATGAGATGCTATTGTATATGAGAGATTGTCTTGTGTTTAAAGAAATTTTTGTGTGAAGATGAAGTTTATTTCCGGATAAAGTATCTCCGAAATCATAAAGATCATGAGTTGCAGGGTTAATTTGATATAAAATACTATCAAAAATTTTGTTTAATTTTTCAGGAAACTCAACATTATAATTATTGTTTAAAGCAGGCATAACCTGTGAGGTAAGGTGCAAGGCATGTAAAAGATAGGAAAGTCCCTCGCCATAGCCTCCATCATCACCGACTGCATTATCAATCAAAGCTTTTAATTTTAATATCATTCCGGAAAAATATGGTTCTAATTCACTACCTTTATACTCATTTTTAATTGCCAGAGCACATAAGATTCCTCCTCCCGTAACATCTGCTATCCAGTTTGAAGTATTTGAAGAAACTCTATTGTCTCTTACATACTCTTTAAAAACCGGAATTATTCCTTTTGTAAGAAGAGTTTTTGCTATTATCTTTCTTTCACTCTCTGATAGCCCGTCATAAATAAAATCATAAGCTACTGCGAAATCTCCAATCATTTTACCTACAGGCCAGTAGGTAAATTGTCCCTCTTTGAGTATATGGGGATGAACAAAGGTTTTCCACTTGCTTAATTTTAAAAGAATTTTTCTCGCTTTATAAAAAGCTTCTTTATCCATTGTAATGAAATAATAAAAGGCATACTCTCTTGCAATTCTTGCGATTTTTCTTACAGATTCTGCATAAAATCCGTATGTAGGTAGCCAGTATTTATCATCATAAGCATCAAGATTATAATTATACTCATTAATATCAATTTTCCCCCATTTCTTTTTTAAATTATTGGAAAAATCATTCCACATCTTCTTTTTAATTCCACTTTTTATGGAATTAACTAACTCTTTGCGTTGGCTGTTAAGTATAAGAAGAAGAGGGTGATCATTTGGAGGATTTTCAGGTTTTACAAGAAAAACAAGAGATGAGCTAATTTTATCACCCTTTTTGGTAGTTCCCTTTATAATAGCTTTCCAGAACCCTGCACCTATATCTTTTGCATTGAGAGATATTATTATATTTTTCCCTTCAGGTTTTAATAATCTTTCTATTCTTCTATTATCCTTTAAAGCATCTTTTACTATTAATCTTACTTTTGATAGCGAAAGCGGAGCTTTTGCCTTTATTAAAATTTTATCATTAAAATTATAGTGTCTTTTTAAAACAGAAATGTTAAATTCTTTTAAAAAGTAAGTTTCAGGGCTTTCTATATCAAAGTTCTTTTTTGAATAACCTGTTATTCTAACATTATCCACTGCAAACTTTATTTTAGTATCAGTATCAGCTTTTTTAGTCTCCACTATAATTGCAAATGCTTTTAACAAAACTTTGTTTTTAAAAGGAAGAATGTTTTTAAAGCTTTTAGAAATTTTATACCACTTAAGAACAACAGGATTTTTAACCTCTATGATTTCAGGAGAGCTATTTTTAAAAGCAAATTTGATTTTTAGGTTTTTAACGCCTGTATAACTTTTTATAAGATAATCAAATTCGATTTTGCTGTTTTCATCTATGTAAAAATGTACTTTTTTTCTTATTCCAACATAGTAAGGGACTTTATAATTAGGCTGAATTTCTCTTATCAAAGCTTTTGTGTTGTTTTCTCCTATTTTCCGTATGTAAATAGAAGGGTCATAGGCTGTATCCTCAGAAGGAGGGTAGGATGACCATGAACCGACAGAACCGGATTCAAAATCAAAATATAGAAAATCCTTTTGAAAAATTTCATTATTTTGAGGATAAGCATATATAAAAAAGCCTAAAATTATGGAGCGTTTTGATATTAAAGGTCACTTGCAAAGTGCCTTGAATCAGACTCCTTGTGGGGGTAGTTCTAATAGTAGTAGGGGTAGTAAAGACACTGTTGATAGACATCATTCTATGTTGAATCAAATCAGTGAGTCAA
>JALXDT010000372.1 GCA_027070475.1 Candidatus Aminicenantota bacterium
AGATTGGGGGGTAAATAATAAAAACAAACTGAAAATTTGCTATTTTTCAATTAAATTCTTTTGGAATATTTTTTGAAAATATTTTTTACTGTTTCAGGGAGGTGAAAAATGAAAAGAGGATTTTCCTACATTGAAATACTTGTTTCTCTTTTAATTATTACTTTTATAGTTATATCTTCAACATACACCCTATCTCTTATGCTTAGTCTTGAAAGAAGTTCTCAAAGATACAAAACACTTTATTATTATCTGAACAGATATTGGGAATTTGCTGAGATCAGTTTAAAAGAGAAAGATGTGGAGAGATTTTTTAATGTGAATGTTGATGATGAGGAAGATAGTATTCTTATTAAATTAAAGGATAAAAAGAGCGGAAGAGTTTTTTATATATATAGATCAAAAATAATAAATTTTTAAGGGGGTAAGTATGAGAAAAGGTGCAAGTTTGGTTGAGGCTATGCTTAGCCTTTTTTTAGGTGGTTTTATTTTGATCGCTGGAAACAATTTTCTTTTGAATGTAAAGAGTGTAAGCAAGAGAGTGGAAAATTCTGTAATCTCTGTTTCAGAAAAAAGTCTTTCGCTTTTTCAAATAACCTCTATTGTAAAGAAATCTGGAGAAGGAGTTCCTGTGGAATTGGGATTGGAAATTGAAGACAATATTTTAACAATAAGAAAGGCGGAAAAAAAGTATTATAGTTTAAAAAATTCTGATGAAGGAGAGCTTAATATTGAGCTCCATTGCCCTGAATGTAAGAGCGGGAAAAAACTTTTGATAGGAGGAGAAATTTACAAAATCTCTGAGGTTGAAGGTGAGCTTATAACCCTTGAAGAGAGTCTCAGAAAAACTGTTGATGAGGGAGAAGAGATTGCTCTATTGAAGGAGTATCACTTTAATTCAAATTCAGAGGGACTTTATATGAAAATTGACAGAGGAAACTTCCAGCTAATTTCAAAAAATATTTTTGATATTTCTTTCTCAATGTTCACAGAAAATGTTGTGAAATTTTCAGGAAAGGAAAGAAAAGGAAAGAAAATTCAAGATTTTGAATACTATATTTATCTTCCTTATATTTCAACGAACGGAGGGTTAAAATGAAGGGATTTTCTTATCTTTATGCTATATTTCTTGTTGGTTTTTTATCCACAATAGTTACTTCATATTTTACAGGAGTTAGCACCTCATATCTTTCACAAAAAAGAATGCTCAATGAGTCCTATTATAATTCCATTTCAAGGGATTTTTTATCAATGGTGGCAAATCAAATTATTAAAAAGATTAATTTTATTCCGAATAAGATAGAAAAATTATCTGATCTCGGGATATTTGACAATTCTGTCTATTCTCTGGAGATTGGTGAAATCAAGGCAAAGGTCAGGCTTCTTATCAAAAAAGAAGAGGCTGTGAAAAATGATTGCTACAATGAGATAAAAGCTAAAATTATTCTCTATTCTATTGTTGATATGCTTAATAATAATAAGATTTATTCTTCAGAGATTAATTTTGTCATTCTTTCAGGACATCTCCCGTTTAATATGTTTGTTCAGAGAAAAAACCTTGGGAAAGTAAAATTCTTTTTTCCATACCATAATCCTGAATTTTACAGAGATCTCTCTTTGGCTTTTGAGATAGATAAGGAAAAAGCATTAAAGAGCCTCTTAAATATTAATCAGGATGAAGGTTTAGATAATACAACTCTTAGAAAATTGCTCAAATTAAAAAAGTCAGATATGCCAGTAGTTGATGGTCTTTATATAGGGGAGAGTGAAAATGGAAATTTTTTGTATTTAAAGGGAGATTTAGAAAGATTGGTATTGGGTATAGATAATGATTATCAATTTATTTATGCAGAAGAGAGTGGAAATAAGATATTGGTTAAATTCAGGCCCGATGAAAATAATTTTTTGTATCTTAAAAATGAAGAATCAGGGGAAATAAATGGGATTTTTTCAGGAAATATACTTGTTGAAGGGAATATTCAGGAATTATCCTCAGGAAAAATTGTTGGTTCTGATATTGTTAATGATAGTGAAGCTGATGCTGTAAAAGATGGTGTTAATTTGAATATTTTTATTGGAGGAGGCTTTAAAATTTCTTCCTCTTTAAGGTATGAAGGGGTCTCTTTAAAGAGAGGAAAATTTGTAAGAGAGAAAACAAAATTGAATCTCATTCAGAGTGAGAAAGGACTTTTTTATGAGAGTTCTGAAAACACTGAGGTCGAGTTTTTATTTTCTGAGAATAGTCCGGAAATACATGCAAATATGTTTTTAAAGGGGAGAATTTATTCAAACAAAGAATTCTCAATATTTGGATCTATTTTTTCCGAATATCCCTTTTTAGTTAATCCTCCTGATTTTACTGAAGATCCTTTAAATTATATCGGCGTACAGAATTCAGATGTTTTCCCCTCTTCCACATCAGATATTACTATTTTGAAAAATTTAAGCATTGAAAAGATAGAGGAGGTTTTCTAATGAAAGAAAGAGGATTTGGGCTTTTAGAGACGCTTGTTGTTATATTTATTTTAGCCCTTATTTCATCTGTTTTCGCAAATATGGTAGGTGATTCTTTAAAGAAGACAAAACAAAAGGCAATGGCTTATTCCGTAAAGACAGCGATTGAAGGTGTGAGGGTTCATTCAATTTTAAAGGGAGAAAAATTAAAAATAAAGTTTTATGAAAATTTTTTGAGAGTTTACAGGTATGAAAAGAATAAATGGAAAAGAGTAAAGGATATTGATTTTTCGGGAGTCAGGCTGAAAGCCAACAATTCTCCTATTTTTTATCCTTATGGAACAGTTTCAAATCTATTTACTCTCTATGTTGAAAAGGATGGTTTTATAAGAAAGATAACTATGAATATAAATGGAAAAATAT
>JALXDT010000373.1 GCA_027070475.1 Candidatus Aminicenantota bacterium
CAAGACTCGAGGAGCTTGTAAGGAAGACTGTTGACGAGATCAAGTCTGGGGATAGGGACATGGCGGAATTCTGGACACGGCAAGGCGACAGGATTATTAGAGTATTGATAGTTGGCGTGAAGAATGGGGATGGAGAGTACTTGGGTACACTTGAGATAGTTGAGGATCTCACAGAAGTTGTTGAGAATCCTGAGCAGATAAAAGAGATTGACAAGAAAGTGGATGAACTTTTGAAAA
Organism: Candidatus Aminicenantota bacterium; assembly: GCA_027070475.1. Taxonomy (GTDB): domain Bacteria; phylum Acidobacteriota; class Aminicenantia; order JAMOAD01; family JAMOAD01; genus JALXDT01. The sequence continues at coordinate 238 of JALXDT010000373.1, forward strand.
AATATCCCGATACCTTTGAGCCTTTTTATATGCCAATCATTGAAAGTGCGGCAGGTGTTATAAATGCCTATGAAATAGCCAGAGCATCAAAAAGAAATGTGGCTCTCGCAATAGGTCTTGAAGATTACACCGCTGACATCGGAACTCAGAGAACAAATGAGGGAAGAGAGAGCTTTTTCGCAAGATCAATGTTAGTCAATGCAGCCAAAGCTGCTGGAATTCAGGCAATAGATACTGTTTTTTCAGATGTTAATGATATGGAAGGCTTGAGAGCAAGTGTCCTTGAAGCAAAATCATTGGGATTTGATGGCAAGGGCTGTATTCATCCGAGACAGATAAGGGTTATTCATGAGGCTTTTGCTCCAACAGAAAAAGAGATAGAAAAAGCAAAAAAGATAGTACTTGCTTTTGAGGAAGCTGAGAGAAAAGGGCTCGGAGTTGTTTCCCTTGGCAGTAAAATGATAGATCCGCCTGTTGTTAAAAGGGCATTGAGAACAATAAATCTTGCTTTAAAAGAAGGAATATTAAATGAAAATTGGAGGGATGAAAAATGAAGTATAATTACAAAACAGAAATAAATGCAGCTGGAAGAGAGGTTCTTGTTGAAATCAATGGTGAAAAGCACATACCTTTTAAAGGGATTAATAAACATAAACCAACTGGAAGAAAGGCAGCTCCGCCTATAAGATCCTGTATTGATTATCCCTGGGATGGAGATAAAAGAGTTGGAAGCATTAAAGAGGCTTTGAAAAAAGCCGGGATCAGAGATGGAATGACAATCTCCACCCATCATCATTTGAGAAATGGCGATTATGTTGCCAATATGGTTTTTGATGCAGCAGCTGAATTGGGAGTAAAAAATCTCAGATGGTTTCCGAGTGCCTCTTTTCCCATCCATGCTCCGATAATAAAACATCTTGAAAGCGGTGTTGTTCATCATATAGAGGGAAGTATGAATGGGCCTCTGGGTGATTTTACTTCAAGGGGAAAGATGAAGGGTACAGCTATATTAAGATCCCACGGAGGAAGATATCAGGCTGTTCAGGATGGAGAGGTTCATATTGATATAGCGGTGATTTCAGCTCCCTGTGCTGATCCTTTCGGAAATGCAAACGGACTATATGGTCCCGCTGCCTGCGGTCTTTTAGGCTTTGCTCTTGCAGATTCACAATATGCGGATTATGTAATAGTGGTAACCGATAATCTTGTGCCATTTCCCTGTATTCCATGGCAAATTCAGGGAAACTATGTTGATTATGTGGTTGAGGTTGAATCAATCGGAGATCCCACAAAAATCGTTTCGGGAACTACACAACTAACAAAAAGCCCGGATAGACTCTTAATAGCCGAGATGGCCGCAAAATTTGCCCTTGAAGCCGGAATAGTAAAGGATGGATTTTCATTTCAAGCGGGAGCAGGAGGAACATCCCTTGCATTTGCCGTATTTTTAAGAGATATAATGAAGAAAAATAATATAAAAGCAAGGTTTGTAAGAGGAGGCTCAACAAAATATCTTACGGAGATGCTCGAAGAAGGTCTTACAGACTATATTTTGGACGGGCAGACCTTTGACCTTGAAGGTGTCCGCTCTATGAGAGAAAACCCGAGACATCAGGACACAAGCCCATTTACAAGCTATAATTTTCATGGAAAGGGAAATTTTGCTTCAATGGTTGATGTTGTTGTTTTGGGAGCGACAGAGGTTGATGTTAATTTTAATGCAAATGTTGTAACCCACTCTGATGGAAGACTTTTGCACGGAATCGGAGGATGGCAGAACTGTTTATACGGTAAAACAGTTATCTTACCGATACCCCTTTTTAGGGATAGAATTCCGGTAATAGTTGATGAGGTAACAACACTTGTAGGACCCGGTGAATTAATTGATGTAATTGTAACAGAGAGAGGAATTGCAATAAATCCCAAAAGAAAGGATCTTTTGGATGCTGTAAAAGGAACAAATCTTCCTATAAGAAGCATTGAAGAGCTAAAAGAAGAGGCGGAAAAAATCTGCGGAGGTAAGCCTAAAAAACCTAAATTGGGAGATAAAATAGTGGCTGCAATAAAATGGGTTGACGGCACTGTAATAGATGTTGTAAGGCAGGTTCTTGACTGAAGAATCCTGATTTGATTAATCAATACAACAAAAATTTTTTAAATAAAAAGATATCTTTTATTCTCATTCTGATTTTACTTAATATTATTTTAAACTACAAAGCTATCACCTATAATTTTATGTTAGATGACTACCCTCTGATTGTTAACAATGAAAGAATAAGAAGTTTTGATAAATTCTTGGAATCTTCCACAGGCCAATTTTTTACAGAGACAGAGCATCCCTATCTTCACTACTGGAGACCTGTGATTTTATTTTCTTACTATATTGATTATAAAATCTGGAAACTAAGGCCTGGTGGATATCATCTTTCAAATATTATTTTCCATACAATAAATGTGATTCTGATATTTTTAATTTTGCAGTCTCTGTTTGATAATTTATCTTTTTCTTTTTTAAGCTCTGCGATATTTTCCATTCTACCTTCCCATGTGGAGAATGTGTTCTGGATTTCAGGAAGAACGGATTTAATTGCAACACTCTTTATCCTTTTATCAGCACTGTTTTTTATC